>NZ_JBTNDB010000012.1:0-100125 GCF_054511175.1 Arthrobacter sp. Sr24
AGATCTTAGACAATCTGATTCTCTACCAAGGCCCTCACCTATGCCGAAACGAGTTCCACACCCGGATTCATCACTGAGCAACCCTGACTACACCCTGCATTCGGAAGAGCCTCTAAAGTACGCCCGTGACCATGGCAGGTTGACTGGGTCGATAGCCTCTATCGACACCCTAATATATTCTATGTGGGATGACAGGTCGGAACGCCTCGGGCGGCTGATAGTGGCGAATATGTCAACCGCGTGTTGACAGTGGAAAACAATTTCCGTTGATAATGCCGGAAGATTCGAATGGCTCAAGTTAGTTTTAGGATCAAAAGAATCAGCCAGTGACTGGAAATGTTTCCAGTTGGCCTCGACAGGGCTATTGAAGAATTCGGTAAGTTTCATCCGTCGCTCCAGTACAAGTATCATCTGGTATCGCATTTCGTTAAGCTCTGTCACGATCTGAGCCGTGTGCTCAGATCTTTTCAACAGCCTTTGTTTTCGGGCCTCTAATGTCGGAGCGAAATAGTACTGGGCAAAAACAGTTGTGAAGAATGCAACAAATACCGCAGTTCCGCTTGTCCAGAGGATCTGATTTGTCATTGGCCCAGTTCTCCAATACTTTGAGCAACTCTGGACAACATCTTGTGCAGGCTTTTCTCTCCTGGATTGAGAGATGAGGAGGGCTCAGTGCCGCCAGCAGGCATCGGCGTCCGCCCCCGGGTTTCGTTGGAAAAGCTGTAGGTGTCCGAATACAGGTCCTTCGGATGGTCGCCTCTGTACTTGGCTGAGATTGAGCAGCTTTCATGCATTCCCATCATGGGGGAACCCACGGTAACGGTGTGATCGGAGAAGGCTACTGCTCGCCAAAGCGTGCGTATGGATACACCCGACGGAATGGTTTGTTCGGAGTTGAACATCACGCGAAACCGTTGGGTGAACAAGTCGTCATAGTCTGGCCATTCACTGCAGGACATGCTCATTTCCTTGGCGCTGAATTGTCCCGAGTTCTTGATGGTCAGATCCCATGAGCCAATGCCAGCAATGCTGGGCACAAGGTGGGCATACACATATGGCCGGGTCTGGCTGATGCTGTCTAATGTCGTCTGTCGAAGTGCCGATACGGCAATTCTGCCGGCCCAAATCGCTACGCCAACAAGTGCGAGCGTGATAGCGGCCGTGGACAGGCTGCCCATTGTCCTCCATAGGTCAAGCCATTCGAGCGGTGTCCTACTGCAGGACAGGGAGTTTAATTCGACCGAGTCCGGAGTGACCTGGCAGGTGAGCGTATCAGTGGGCATCATGATTTTTCATTCACGTCCTTGAACTCGTGATGCACCTTGCTTTGGGTCAACACCTTGCCAACCTCGATGACACGCTGGAAGAACCCGTTCGGGACGTTGTCTCCTACGTTCAAGTCCTGGCGCATGAGGTTAGCGATGGTCTCGATCCTTTTGTACCCATCCGTAGAGAACGACAGCATCTTTTCATGCAGCATTTCAGCTGCCTCAAGAGTCAGAGCCTCGTCGGCTTCAGATCTCTCCTGCTCGGTCATCCCGTCTACGAAGTACTTTTCTCCCAGCCTGGTCGGGAGATCACTAGCCCAGCTCGAAATCATCATCACGTCATTCAGTGACTCCTGAACGGTCTCCATAATCTCCACCGGTGCCACGACGATTACACGTAGGCATATCCGGTGGACTGAATCGATGAGCGCAAGCATTTTTTTCACGTCCTGTGCACTATCTACCATCTCAAAGTAGTTCGATATTTGAATGGTCCCAAATTCTTCAAGATAGGCAGTATAAACAGACAACTTCTCGTTTCTCAGCCATTGCTTGTGTTCGTTCGTTCGAGTCAATAGGGACCCAGCAAGGACACCAATGAGAGCAACCGCTGCGGTCGTGATGGGGAACCAAGGTATATCCATGCCCTTATTCTCGCCCATTGTCCGGATCACATGGTTGCACGGACGCTTGGTCTTCCACATCGGCGATGACTCGCTGGTCGGGCGTGAGCAGGGTTGTGGAGACTCCATTGACTCAGTTGTCTCGAGTCCAGGAGCTGTCGTTGATGACTCCGTTGTCGTGATGGAAACCTTGCAGCACCCCCCGGCGGCTATTGAGTTTTTCGTGGTGATGGTTACACGCTGTCCAAGATACTTATCTGTCCGAGTGCCCTTGGGCGCGACCCCGCTCCACTGTCGAGAAACACCTACCGCCAACAGGTCGTTCTCAGGTCTGTTTATGGCTCTCCCTTGTGCTTCTTGGTGAGCGCCACCAAGCGCGAATCAGGGAAGGTCAATCCACCCTTTACCCACCGGATTGACCCAATATCTCCACGAATGATTTCAGTCCAACCTGTCTGCCAATCTTTGGACAGCCCCAGCTGTAACCTTGAAGGAGAGCCTCTTATGGTAAGTCACAGCTGCTAGTACAGTTCTCTTGCCATCTAGCGGGAGTTGGCTCCGTAGAGTTTGAGGACGGCTTTCAGATCGCGATCTCCAAGATGAATTTCTTATTCGGAAACTACAGCGACGGGTCAGCCGATAGTCCCAGGTCGCGGCGCCTGAGCCAATGCGCCCAGCACTTACTTGTTCCGTATTTCGAGTGGAACTTGATGCCATCGGCATAGCCGCCGTCGTCCAGGACCTGCTCTCGAATCCACTCGGCAATCATGGTGGTCGCTAGACGGTTGTTGCCGGTGAATGTGCCCAGGGTAATTTCAGGCTCATCGATACTGGCCAAGGCGACACCGAGTTCCCGGTTGAGTGCCGCGATGGAGACAGCGTCGGTGAGATCAACCCATTGGGCGGTAGCTGGCACTTGGAGCTTGTACATGAGCCGGCCGTCGCGCCAACTGGCGGGAAGCCAGCCAGGAACCATATTGCCATTGGCAACCCAGTCTTCCTCGACCAAGTGTCGTGCTTCGGCCAGGGTTTTCCCGAAGTGTTCAGCAGCAAAAGCAATTGCAGAACGAAACTCTGCGCTAAGCCGAATAGGTGCCAACGTCTCCAAGAACGCCGTGCGCCTCGTGTCAGCAATATAGACAGTCGACCCAACAGTATCGAACCGAGACCAAACAGCACGATCCTCTGCCCCGAGAGGCAACGACGGGCGCGGGAGGGGCGACAGGGCCCCGTAGGAACTCTTCGCTATCCGCCACCCAACCAGCGGCTGCGTCAGAACCGTGAGACCGGTGGTTTTACATACGCGCTTCATCCAGCGAAGCTATCCTCGATCATTGCCTGAGCGGCAGTCATGACCTTTTTTGATTCAAGGTTGCTGATCGCTTCAATAGGTGAAATCTCATCCAACCAAGGATTGGCACCGATGAACCACAACCTTGCAACATGCTCGCCTTCGTTCGCAGACACAGCAGTCCACGCCCTGTGGGCCAGCAATAGTCTTTGCACTGCTTCTGGCCGGGGTTCGGGACCGTTTTCACGGGCCCACTTGTAGCTGACTCGAGGATCTTTGCTTCCCGTAAGAGCCGCTACCAAGGTCGCCCCGAGTGCGCCGTTGAGTTGCCTCACGACTTCACGGATCCCAAGACGCGCAGTTCCTGCGAACCCTGCATTCGTAATAGTTGCAATGCTCATGTTTTCCCTACTCGTAGTGGTGATGACTCCACCCTACCTCCCCGAAAGAGACTTAATCCAATAAAAAGCCACTAATAATCCAAAATGAAGGAGGTGGCGCTCACGCTCGGTGTTTTTACCGCAACCCCGGTATCGTGATGGGTTACCGCTCGCTTGCCGCGGCCCACACCACGGCAGAATAATGTGACCGGAGCGGCGGCGACTCCCATGTCGAACGTCCGTAGATCCCAGCGCGACAGTCCACTAATCGCCAAGTTGGGCCGTCATTCTGCCTCATCCACGACAAATCTAACCGACGAGATACAGGGTATTGAGGTCGTAATTCCCGGCGGCGCCTTGCCTGGAATATCCGCACTATCAGAGGGAAGTCGCTCCTCATCTGGCTGAGGCTCCTGCCTCTGTTGACACCAGAAGGCGCCTCATCAACAACAGCTATTGATAACCACAGCAGCACAATGACAACGAACGAGAAGATGCTGGCCAATTCAGCCACATGGACAAGCCCGGATCCCCGGCGCCATCGGGCTCAGCCCTGACCTGACGCCAGTCAAAATAGATTCACGGCAGGGGTGAATCCCGTCTAGACAGAGGGGAAAACGGGCTTCAATCTGGAGAGTTTATGGCGGGTTTGTGGAGGGTTAAGTTGAAAATGACCCCTAAAAGGAGTCATTTTCGTACCTAAAACCGCCAGATTCCGGGCTTTCTGGGCCCCTATCGGATTCGAACCGATGACCCCCGCTTTAGGAAAACAGGGCTACTAAGGCTTGTCAATACCCCCTTTTACCCTTTGTTATAGCAAGAGATCCGGAACAATAGAAGGTACTAAATAGGTGACAATTGTCGCTGATTCTGGCGTGTTTATGGCGAGTCGGTCATAATCACACTTGCCCGCTGTCAACTTCTGAAGGAGCGAGGGCTCGCAAAATATTGGGCACCTCCCTTATTCTCGCAGGGACCGTATCAAGGTATTGAGGCGCGGCCGCTGCCTCCAAGCCGCACACGACAAGAGGCTCCGGTTCGTGGAATTCTGATCTGAAAAGCAGCACTGCGCCACCCTGTATGGCTGAAGACATTAGAGAATCCTAGGTCTGCACT
The DNA here is from genome assembly GCF_054511175.1 of Arthrobacter sp. Sr24. NCBI lineage: Bacteria > Bacillati > Actinomycetota > Actinomycetes > Micrococcales > Micrococcaceae > Arthrobacter > Arthrobacter sp. Sr24. The sequence continues at coordinate 4,679 of NZ_JBTNDB010000012.1, forward strand.
AAACGACGGATAATTATTGGGATTTGACCGGGCAGGTCCAACGCTTTGCCCGGTCAAATCAAGTTACGTCATGGCCGGAGGCGTTAGCCGTCGGCTCTTGTTGAAGGTTGAAGTCAGGATGCGCAGCAGGAGAGCTTGGAGATATCGGTGGTGAATGACTGTGCGGCGATCTTAATGCCTTCGGCCATGGTCAGATACGGGCTCCACAGGTTCGCCACCTGCTCCACAGTCATCCCGGCCTCCAGGATGTAGACGCCCGCAGCGGCCAATTCCCCGGCGTCCTTGGCTACGGCAGTGATGCCCAAGATGCGCCCGGTGTCGGCGTCGGCGAGGACTTTGATGAAGCCGCGTGTGTCCCGGTTCACCAGAGCGCGCGGCACGTACTCCAGGGGTAGGACCCGGCATTCGCACCGGATGCCAGCTTCGTTGGCTTCCTTGTCGGTCATGCCGACGGCGGCCAGGGCCGGGCTGGTGAAGGTGACCCGGGGCAGGTGCCGGTAGTCGACCTCGCGGCCGGCGTTGTTGAACGCGTTTTCCACGACCAGGGAACCGTGGGAGGCTGCGACGTAGACGAATTCGCGGTGTCCGGTCACGTCCCCGGCGGCCCAAATCCGTTCGTTGGAGCTGTTCAGCCGGTTGTTGACCATGATCTCTCCGTGGTCCCCGGTTGTGACGCCGATGACGGCCAGGTTTAGGCCCTCGGTGACGGGGCGCCGTCCCGTGGCGACCAGCAGTTTCGCGGCACTGAATTCCTGTTCCGCGCCGGACACCGTCGCGGTTGCGAGGATCCCGCCGGTGGCCGGGTCCGTGCGCACGGAGGACACGGTCGCCCGGCGGACGACGCGTATGCCTTCGTCGGCAAAGACCCCCATCATGGCACGCGAGGCTTCTGGTTCCTCCGCCGAGGCCAACCGGGAGCGGAGCAGCATGGTGACCTTCGACCCGAGGCGGGCGAAGAGTTGAGCCTGTTCCAGGGCTACGTACCCGCTTCCCAGGACCAGCAGGGATTCTGGCACTTCATCAAGCTCCATGGCCGTGGTCGAGGTCAGATAGTCGACGTCTGCCAGCCCCTCGATTAGGGGAGCCCACGGAGCGGATCCGGTAGCTACCAGGTAGTGTGCGGCCCGGAGCGATTCTTGGGTTCCGTCAGTGCCGGTGATTTCTAGGACCGGATCACCCTGACTACCAGCGAATACGGCGTTGCCCTGGCGCAGTTCCCAGCCGTAGTCCGCGATCAGGTCCACATACTTCTCCGAGCGCATGGTCTCCACCAAGGAACGCTTGCCGTCGATGAGCCCGGGCATGTCCACCGGTCCCGATGATGTGCTAATTCCGGGGAACCGGCCCGATGCGTCCACGGCAATATGGCGCGCCTCGGCCGCGGCCAGCAGCGCCTTTGACGGCACACATCCGGTGTTTACGCACGTCCCGCCGATGGTGGAACGTTCCACCATGAGCACTCGCTTACCCAAATTGGTGGCCCGGATCGCCGCAGCGAAGGCGCCACCACCGGAACCGATGATTGCAAGATCAAAATCTGGTGTCGCTATTTCAGTCATAATTTCTCCAAAGTCGTCCCAGAGGTGGCCCAGCAGTGCCTACAGCCGTTCCCCGTATAGGGTTCCTGCTTAGTCTGCACCTTCCACCACAGGGGAAGGTCAAGACGTCTGGCCAACCCGACCCGGATCATGACGCATCAGCGTTGTCACACAGACCGTCCCCGGTCACCTGCGCACGGAGGGGCTGCTATGCCACCAGTTTGTAACCTTCCACTATGATGGAGGGTCGTTACGAAATTCCTGGAGACGAAGGGCCCATCATGCGTATAGGAGAAATTGCCGCAGCCACCGGCTTGACGGCCAAGACGCTGCGGTTCTACGAGGACCGGGGACTGCTGCCGGCGCCTGATAGGGCTCCGAATGGATACCGTGACTACGCACAGGAGTCGGTTAATCGACTGGAATTTATCCGCCGCGGCCGCGCTGCCGGACTAACCCTGTCCCAGATCGGCGGCATTCTCGCCGTCCGAGACGTCGGCCAGACACCCTGTAACCATGTCCGGGATTTACTCGGCAAACAGCTAGATGACCTCGATGCACGGATCGCTGAGCTGACGGCGCTGCGGGCAACAGTCGCTGAAATCCATGACGTGGCAGCCACCGGGGACCCAGCAACCTGCGACCCCGACTATATTTGCAGCTACCTTTAGCGAGAGCCACGCCCACGACTGGAGCATCTCTTGACACCACTATGTCGCAGGGGCGGCAAAGCCTGCTCTCATGCCAGGGGTGCTGTTGCGCGCGGCTGTTCAGGTGACGCTCGTCCTCGCGAATTTTTCTTACGTCACACTCAGTTGCTGATAAACCGTCATTAATGCAAGTATGTGCGTATGAATGCAGATAAGAATGCTTGCTCGTTGAATGTTGACAGTCAGTACGTTGAGCTTGCCGTGGAAGTGTTTGCGATGCTGGCCGACGCCACTCGTGTGAGGATTATCCTGGCCTTGCGCGAGGACGAGATGGCTGTGGGCGCGCTGGCCGAGATGGTTGGAAAGTCGCCGGCAGCCGTTTCACAGCACTTGGCCAAGATGCGGCTGGCCCGGATGGTATCCACCCGTCAGGATGGGACCAAAGTCATGTACCGACTGGAGAACGAGCACGCCCGACAGCTGGTGGCAGATGCCATCCACCAGGCTGAACACGCACTGGGTGGAACGCCCGCGCACCACCGCATGGGACAAGCACAGGCATGACGAGCAGCCAGCACCACAGCCATGAGCCCACCGACCATGCCCACGACCACGACGGGCATGACCACCCCGCCGATCACGACCACGACGGGCATGAGTGCCGCGATGATGGCACAGGGCACGGCCAAGCACTCAAGCAACCCTGTCCACCTCGCTGCGGAATCTGACCACTCGACCAGTGCCTCCGTACTGGGACAAGTCAACGCCGTACCCGAATGCGGATGCTCCCCCGATGGCTGCGCCGCCTCCATGGCAATGCACGAAGACTGCACACCGACCCTCAGCTCCGCGGCACTCAACGTTCCACTGCCTGGAACGCTGAGCACTCATGGCGCTGGAACAGCCTTCGCTGCGATTCCCGGGCATCCGGCCGCGGATCGCCTCCAAGAGGCTCCATCTCTCGAGAAACTCTCGATCAGCAGAACGTAAACCGATGAATCTGCCCGTGGAACTTGCACGGGCCCTCATTGACGCGCCCTCGAACGGGTGCAACTGCCAAATATCGAAGAGCCTGAGTGAAGGACTGTTTTGTTATGAAAAAATCACTGATTGTTTCCGCCACCATTGTTGCCGCCATGATTGCCCTGGCCGGTTGTTCCACAGGGACTGACGGCGGGTCCATGCCCGGCATGGACCACGGCTCCACGGCCACATCAACGTCATCCTCTGCCACCGGCACCGAACACAATGCCGCCGACACGATGTTCGCCCAAATGATGATCCCCCACCACGTCCAAGCCGTGGAAATGAGCGATATCATGCTCACCAAGACCGGCCTCGACCCCAAGATCACGGCGCTGGCCGAAGAAATCAAGGGCGCCCAGGACCCGGAAATCGAGAAGATGACCACCTGGCTGACCAACTGGTCCGAATCGACCGCCTTGGCCGGCAGCCACTCGATGAACGGCATGATGACCTCAGCCGACCTGGACAAACTCAACGCCGCGGAGGGCCCAGAGGCGAACAAGCTGTTCCTGACCCAGATGATCGCCCATCATGAAGGCGCCGTGGAGATGGCCAAAGCCGAGGACACTGACGGGAAAAATGCCGATGCTGTGGCCCTGGCCAAGAGCATAGTTTCCTCCCAAGAGACCGAGATCAAGGCCATGCAGGACCTGCTCGCCACCTTGTAGGTCCGGCTCAGTATTTATTTTTGGTGGTGGGTCTGAAAATCTTCGGATCCACCACCCCTTCACCCCTTCCTCCCCCGTTTCTTTGGAGTCCCCCTTGCAACCTCGTACTTCCCTCTTTCGTGCCCGCCGATCCGCCGTCGTCTCATTGTTGGCATTGCCGCTTCTCCTGGCAGGATGCGCCAGCGCCGAGTCCACGGCTGCTGAACTAAGCCCGCAGACCGCGGCCCTGAGCCATGTTCACGGCATCAGCGTAGACCCGGCTACCAAGAGGATCCTGCTGGCAACCCACGATGGCTTGTATGACGCCACCAGTGATCCTGCCGTCAAGATCAGTGACACCACCATTGACCTGATGGGATTCACGGAAACAGCCGAACCAAACGTCTTTTATGCTTCCGGCCACCCAGGCCCCGGGTCCGAGCTGCCGAACCCTGTCGGACTTATACGATCTGATGATGCAGGAAAGTCCTGGGAGTCGACCTCCAGGGCTGGAGAGTCCGACTTTCACGCACTCACCGTCAGTGGCCACACAATAGTGGCCTTCGACGGTGAGCTGCGCACAAGCACCGACGGGAAGGCATGGACCACCTCGACGGCAACGTTTGTCCCGGCTGTCATGGCCGGCAGTCCGGCTTCAACGGTCGTGTTGGCCACGACCGAGAAAGGGGTGCAGCGCTCCACCGATAGTAGAGCGACCTGGCAAGCTGTGCCGAAAAGCCCAATCATCCAATATGTGGCCATGGAAAGATCCGCAGACAAGGCCCCCACTGACGCCGTCGGCATCGCCCCGGACGGCAGCGTCTTCGTCTCCGCCGACACCGGACTGACGTGGACCACCGCGGGGCAGATCACTGGACAGGTTGAAGCCGTCACCGCCAACGAATGCGACACGGGCGAGCTAACGATTTGGGTAGCCACGACCACCGGCGTCCAGGTCTCCACCGACGGCGGGGCAACCTTCCGCCCAGCTGATTCGTAGGTCCATAGACATTGGAGAGTTCCTCGCCGCTACAGTAACTTCCGGGCTTTGCTCATCGCAGTATCCGCAGCCCTGATTGCTGCCATCGTATTGTTCATATCCCTTGCAGCAGCACGAAACTCTGCAGACTACTGAGACGGGAATAGTCGCCCTGCGGCGGCATCTCCTTGTTTCGGCGATTGGTTCTACCCCTGCAAGGAGATCCCGGCATGTACACTTTGCATGCTGGGTGAGGCAATCCACCCCGGATGAATTGGTGTCAGAGCCCGTGCCGACGCTGGAGGCCGTCGTTGACGAGTGCCGAAAGCGACCGATCGAGCTACAGGGAAACGGCCATCTGCACTAACTGCCAAGTACGAACATGTACGTGTGAAATCCTATGCGAAGCAAAATCTAACCACTTAGTTGTTGTTTGTGCTGAGTTCTGTTGTTAAGGCTTGGACACGAGCCTGTATGTCGTCGCGGACTAGACGCATCCGCTCCATTCCAACGATGCCACGTTCGGAGGGTTCGTCGGTGTCCCAGTTCCGTATCTCGATCCCGGGAACTGGGTCCACCACGGCCTCACTTCCCAGAGTGATGATCAGGTTGACGTTGGCGAGCATGTCTGCGGTGATGGCTTTGGTGTGCTCGTTGCTGATGTTGATACCCAGCTCGGCTAGGGAATCTACGGACTGGGCGTTCAAGGCGGGTCCGGGTTTGGTGCCGGCGGTGTAGACGGTAACGGTGTCGCCGGTGAGGTGGCGCATGAGTCCGCCGGCGATCTGAGATTTCCCACCGTTTTTCACGCACACGAACAGGACGCCTGGTTTGCTGGTCATAGGATGATTCTTCTTTCAGCCGTGGGAGTGGAAGTGGTGTTGCACGTCCGGGGATGGGATCCCGAGGACGGGGACAGCTTGGGTTGTGAGGAGACGGTGCATCAGGGATCCTGAGACAAGTTCATCGACTTTGGCCATGAAACCGGGCCGCCGAGTCCCGATGACGATGGTGGAGGCACCGACCGCTGCGGCTAGGCGACTCAAGGCCAGTGCCGGGTCGCCGCCAATGATGCGCAAGGACCAGTCCACTTCGTAGCCGTCCGCCGCGGCAGTGAGGGACTGTATGAGCTCGTCTGCGGCGATGGCAGTTTCATCGTCGGGTTCGATGACCGGGTCAAGCGAGATTGGCAGGACCCTGTTTCCCGGGGTCCATTCGATCAGGTAGCTGGCCGGATCCACGAACGCCGCAATGAGTGAGACAGACCAGCTCTGCGCCAATTCCAAGGCACGGTCCCAGACCGCAGGATCTTGGCCGGGAATGACCCCAACAATGACCGGCGAACCACTAAAGCCTGCCCAGTCAGCTTGTTCGCTCATGACGACCTCTTTCTTTAGCTCTCCTTGTTGGTGGCTGTGAGCTCGGAAAGGAGCTCACGAACCAGCAAATCAATCTCGTCGCGGATTTCCCGGGCACCAGTCAAGTCCGTCTCTGCAGGATCTTCAATCTTCCAATCAAGGTACCGCTTGCCGGGGTAGACCGGGCAGGAATCCCCGCATCCCATAGTGATGACGACGTCGGCAGCCCGGACGACGTCGTCGGTGAGGGGCTTGGGAAACTCCTCGGAGAGATCGATCCCGGATTCAGCCATGGCAGCCACAACGGCTGGCTCCAACTCGGCCCCGGGCGCTGATCCGGCAGAGCGGACATGCACGGCGCCTTGGGAGTGCTTGTTCAACAGTGCCGCCGCCATTTGGGAGCGACCGGCGTTGTGAACACACACGAAGAGGACTTCGGGTACGTCGTGGGCGATGGCGCCTTTGGACTGAGCCAGGGCTTTGAGCCTATCGGCCGCGAATCTGGCCGTGGTAGCTGCCAGATAGGTGTGGATCCGTGAAGTCCTACCCAGTGCTGTGTAGGACTCGAAAACGTAGCGTTCAACCGTTTCTGCGGCGAAGATGCCGATGAATTTCTTTGTCAGGTCTTCACTGATGCGGTGCAGGACTGCCGTGTCGTCTTTGAGTCCGGTGAGTACGGTTTCGCGGTGCTCGTTCATGGCGTTTTCTTTCTCTTAGTCGGTTAAGGCGGAGCGGCCATGAGCCAGTCCAGTGGGAATTCCAATCAGGACAGGTTCCGGTGCTGCGCAGCACGAGACTGGCGCTTCCTGCTCTGCGGCAGTGTCTTCTGCTGGGGTGCCGCATCCACCCGTGGAGGTCAGGCCAAGCAACACAGGCTCAGGGGTGCCGCAGCAGGAATCTGCGGAGTCGCCTTGATCTGCGCTGGTGACTGCCGGGAGATCGCAGCTGCCACCCAGGTCCGTGGAGCAGACCCCTGTTTCGGGCAGTTCGAGGTGGACCTGGTTCGCGGCTGTTTGATCGCCGGCCAAGGCGGCGACGATAGAGCGGACCTGCTCGTAGCCGGTAGCGAGCAAGAAGGTGGGTGCCCGTCCGTAGGACTTCATGCCGGCAATGTAGAAGTCCTTGTCCGGGTGGGCTAGGACCTTGGCACCATGGGCCGGGACCGTCCCACAGGAATGGAATTCGGGATCAATCATCGGCCCCAAGTCCCGGGGTGCTTCTACGACGGGGTCTAGTTCCAAACGGATCTCACGCAGGATGTCCAGGTCAGGGCGGAAGCCGGTGGCGGGGATCAACAAGTCCACGTTCAGGGTCACGTCCCCGTTCGGAGTGCTGCCGGTGACGGCTAAGTCATCACCAACGGTGAAGGAGGTGGTGGTGAAGGAGGTGTGCAGTTCGATATGTCCGCCTTCGACCAAACCCCGCAAGCGGGTGCCAAGCTGGCCACGGGCTGGCAGACCATCGAGGTCCCCGCCACCGTAGAGACGTGAAGCATCGGAGCCGCGGACCGCCCAGCTGATGCGTGTGCCGGGCTCGTTCTTGGCGAGCTGCCCCAGGGAGATGAGGGTGTTGGCTGCTGAGTGGCCGGCACCAATGACCAGTACATGTTTACCGGCGAAGCGGACGCGATCCGTTCCGGTGACATCCGGCAACGGTTCGGTGATGAGGCCTGCCTTGATGGCTTCAGCCTCGCCGGGAGCAGCCAGACCTGCCTGGCCGAGGGGGTTGGGCTGCGCCCAGGTGCCGGAGGTGTCCACCACGGAGCGCACATGGTGATCGGTCACCGTGCCGTCAGCGGATTCAACACGGACCAGGAAGGGCTGCTCGTCACGGTCCCGGGAGTGAGTCTTGTCCATCCCGACCCGGCTCACAGCCGTCGCAGTGGAGGAGGTGTGAAGAGCAGAACGGATGGCAGGAATGGCGGCCAACGGGTTCAGGTACTGCTCCACGAGCTCGGCACCGTAGGGCAGGGACGTCAGACGGGGTTCGGTCCAACCGGTGGGTTCGAGCAGGCGCCGGGAGGCCGGGTCGATGTTGTGTTCCCACGAAGAGAACAGGCGGATGTGTCCCCACTTGCGAATGGCCGCACCCACCTCAGCACCCTTTTCGAATATGAGGGGTGTGAGTCCACGTTCGATGAGGTTCGCGGCCGTGGCCAGACCTACCGGGCCGGCGCCGATGATGGCAACTGGCAGGTCGTTTCGTTCATTCGTCATGTTCGTGGTTCTCCTTGAGGTATTCACAATTGGTTTCGTAGGGGTTCTGGCGCCCTGCCGGGGTAATCGCCCCGGCAGGGCGCTGGAGGGGGCGGTTAGCAGCAGCCGGCGCCGTTGGTACAGCAACCGGTCTCGGTGCAGCAGTTATCATCCATGGCTTTCACCTCCCTCCAAACAACGCTTCTAGGCGTGGGTTGGTTCTACCACCAAGGCGGTGGCGATGCTGTCAGCATCTTCCAACGCAGCAAGGTAGCGTTCAGCATCCAAGGCTGCGGCGCACCCGGTCCCGGCTGCGGTGATGGCTTGGCGGTAGCGGTGGTCCACAGCGTCCCCGCAGGCAAAGACCCCGGTAAGGTTCGTGACCGTGGTCGGTGCATCCACCCGGATGTAGCCTTCATCATCCAGATCGACTTGTCCGAGAACCAGCTCGGTGCGCGGCACATGCCCGATGGCTACGAAGATCCCCGTGGCAGCCAGCTCGCGGGTTCCCCCCGTGACAGTGTCCTCAACGGTCACACCAGTGACCTTGCTTTCACCGTGAATGGCGGTGATGGCCGTGTTGTAGGCGAAGCGGATCTTCGGGTTGTCCTTGGCGCGCTGGGCCATGATCTTCGAAGCCCGTAGTTCACCGCGGCGTACGATTACAGTCACGGACTTCGCGAAGCGGGTCAGGAAGGTTGCTTCTTCCATGGCGGAATCCCCACCCCCGACGACGATGATGTCCTGTTCGCGGAAGAAGAACCCGTCGCAGGTCGCACACCAGGAGACGCCATGGCCAGAGAACTTCTTCTCCTCGGCCAATCCCAGTTCCTTGTAGGCGGAGCCCGTGGCCAGAATGATTGCCGGAGCTTCAAAGCTCTCCCCGGCCGCGGTCGTGACGCTCTTGATGTGACCGGTGAGAGTGGTGGAGGTGACGTCATCGAAGATGATGCGGGCACCAAACTTTTCAGCTTGCTCCTGCAGACCGTCCATGAGCTCCGGGCCTTGAATGCCAGCTGGAAACCCGGGAAAATTTTCGACCTCGGTGGTGTTCATCAGCGCGCCACCGGCGGTGACGGCACCGGCGATGACCAGCGGGGACAATCCGGCGCGTGCGGCGTAGATCGCTGCTGTGTACCCGGCGGGGCCGGAGCCAATGATGATGAGCTGTTCAGTCATGACAGGATCCTTGTCTTGCTGGTGGGGAGGAGGTCGGCGATGAGTGCCTGGATGCGGGCCTTGATGTCGTCCCGAATCGGGCGGACGGAGTCCACGCCCTGGCCGGCAGGGTCTTCAAGTTCCCAGTCCTCGTAGCGTTTGCCGGGGAAGATCGGGCAGGTATCGCCACAGCCCATGGTGATCACGACGTCGGACTCCTTGACCGCTTCTGTGGTGAGGATCTTGGGGATCTCGGTGGACATGTCAATGCCCTCCTCGGCCATGGCCTCCACGGCGGCCGGGTTGACCGATGCGGCGGGTTGGGACCCGGCGGAGCGGACCTCAATGGCCCCGTTAGAGAGGGTGGTCAGGTAGGCAGCGGCCATCTGGGAGCGTCCGGCGTTGTGCACGCAGACAAACAAGACGGAAGGCTTCTTGGCGGTTTCAGTGGTGCTCATGAGTTGATGCTCCTGAAGGAAAATGATGGGATTTTTGGGTCAAGCAGGCAGTGGCTAAGAGGTGAAGAATCTCTTACGTGCCCACAGGGCGACATAGACCAGGGCAACGAGGACGGGTACTTCAATGAGGGGCCCGACGACGCCGGCAAGGGCTTGGCCGCTGGTGACCCCGAAGGTTCCGATCGCGACGGCAATGGCGAGCTCGAAGTTGTTGCCGGAGGCGGTGAAGGCCAAGGTGGTGGTTTTCGCGTAGCCGAGCTTCAAGGCCCGGCCAATCACCATGCTGACGCCGAAGACGACGATGAAGTACACCAGCAGTGGCAAGGCGATCCGAACTACATCCAACGGCTTGGAAGTAATGGACTCACCCTGGAGCGCGAACAGCAGCACAATCGTGAACAGCAGGCCGTACAGGGCCCACGGGCCGAGCTTGGGCAGGAATTTGCTTTCGTACCAGTCGCGGCCCTTGGCCTTCTCGCCAATCGTGCGGGTGAGGAATCCTGCCAGCAGCGGGATGCCGAGGAAAATCAGCACCGACGCGGTGATGGCCCAGAAGGAGAAGTCCGCGGACGTCGTCGGAAGTCCCAACCAGCCCGGGAGAACCTGGAGATAGAACCAGCCCAGGACACCGAAAGCAAAGACCTGGAACACGGAGTTGATCAGCACCAACACCGTGGCGGCCTCGCGGTCACCGCAGGCCAGATCATTCCAGATCATGACCATGGCGATACAGCGGGCCAGGCCAACAATGATCAAGCCTGTGCGGTACTCGGGCAGATCAGGAACAAAGATCCAAGCTAGGGCGAACATGAACGCCGGAGCCGCCACCCAGTTGATGATCAGCGAGGTGATCATCAACTTCCGGTCGGCCAGTACTTTGCCAGTCTCGTTATAGCGAACCTTCGCCAACACCGGATACATCATGACCAGTAGCCCAATGGCGATCGGCAGCGACACCGACCCAACCTTCACAGCATCCAGTGCGCTGTTCAGACCCGGAATGAATTTGCCCAACAACAGGCCAATGGCCATGGCGGCGATGATCCACACCGGCAGGAACCGGTCCAGGGTGGAGAGTTTGCCGACAACGGCAGCTTCTCCAGGAATGGAGGGGTTGGTGGTCTTGGTACTCACAAGGCTCCTAGCCAGTACAGCTTAAGATTGATGGGTGTCGATATGAAAAGTATTCACCCCTATATCGACAATTGTCAATCTATGGGCATAATGGATACATGAACACTGCATTAACGATCGAGACAGCTACCGAGCAACTCTGCTGCGAACCCAGCGCACACGCCGTGCTCAACGAAGTGGATGCTCAGGAATCGGCACGCGTCCTCAAGGCACTCTCGGATCCGAACCGTTTGCGGTTGCTCTCCATCGTCAAAGCGGGCGACGGCGGCGAATCGTGTGTCTGCGACCTCACCGAACCGTTGGACCTAGGCCAGCCCACCGTTTCCCACCACCTCAAGATCTTGGTTGAGGCTGGCTTGTTGGAGCGGGAGAAACGAGGCACCTGGGCGTACTACTCGCTGGTACCCGGAGCACTCGAAGCCGCATCCGCACGTATCCTGGGCCTGTGAGCGCCGAAATTCGGGAGATGATCCCTTCCGATTGGGCTGCCGTTGAGCGGATCTATGCCGCCGGAATCGAAGGCGGCAACGCTACTTTTACCGCCTCCACTCCGCTTATGGATGACTTCTTCGCCGGTAGAATTCCAGGGCTCAACCTCGTGGCCACCAGTGCCGATGGCGCAGTGCAGGGATGGGCTGCCGCAACACCGACCTCGACCCGTGAGGTCTACCAAGGCGTTATCGAGCATTCAGTCTATGTGAATTCCGGAGCTGCCGGCCGTGGCATCGGACTTATCCTGCTGCAAAACCTAGCCGAACGCGCGCGGGACCTTGGCTACTGGAGCATCCAGTCATCCATCTTCCCTGAGAACTCCCCCAGTTTGGCTCTCCACGACAAGGCAGGCTTTCGGCGGATCGGCCACCGCGAACGCATCGCACACATGAACTACGGCCCGCACGCGGGAACCTGGCGAGACACCATCTTGGTAGAACAAAGACTGTAAATATCAGCAGGCGTTGATGACCATATTCCTGCACCCTCGAACCCCACACCCGAAGCTGCAAAGACCACGGAAGAAGCCAGCAGACACGAATAAGGTGTATGCGGGCTGCCCCGTTGCCCCGCGGTCCACTCTGGATGTCTGGTTAGATGAACCGCACTAGCTATGTTCGGATCCTCCGACATCGGCTGCTGTCACTCCCATGGGGAGACAAAGACCCCTGGTGACCATATGGCAGGCCCCGTGCAACAATGTCCCCATGGCAACCCGACTCTACGACCTCTCTTCATCTTGGACGTTCCCAAACAGTCAGCAAGAAGTCTGGGACGTCATCGCCGATCCGAACATGGCTTGGCCGGACTGGTGGCCCGGCTGCACATTGGCAAAACCATTGGAAAGGGCACCCCACACGGGCGTATCAGCCGCGGCAACACTTCTCGCGACGACCGCCACGTTGAATTTCAAGGCGTCACTCGGTTACACGCTGTCCGTCTCCTACCACCCAACTCTTGTCGACAGTCCAAATGAAATCATTTTCGATGCCGGCGGCGATCTGGAAGGCGAAGGACGTGTCTTCCTCTCAACAACCGACTACGGCCAAACCCAAATGAACATTGAATGGCGCGTGCGGCCCACCAGCCGCTGGATGACATTCCTCAGCCCGATAGCAAGTCCGGCCTTCACCTTTGCCCACGCTGCCCTGATGCGAGGCGGCGAGCAGGGCCTCAAGGACTACTTAGCAAGGAAGACCGCCCAAAAATAGTAGGTAAAGTCAGACCCAGCTATGGTCAGCCGCAGCGGACAGACTTAGCATGAATTACACGGCGAATCACCGAAACTGCTAAAGCAAGCCGATGGGTTCCAGACATGAAAGTCCGCCAGCAACACCAAAAGAGCTACCTCACCGCGACTTGCAATCTGACCATGGAGCAAGTGCGCGGCAGGGCAAGGGCCACATCATGAGCGTCAGGAAGATCCGACGCGAAGCACGAGAAGCCAACCGTCAGCTAGATCTCGACGCACACCCCGACCTTCACAGCATCCAGACATGGCTCGAGGCCAAAAATGGGCGGCCTATCACCATCGTTGAACTGCCCGCACTAAACGGTGAGGACCTCTGCGGAATGTACGTTTCCTACGAACATCTCGACGTCGTCGTGCATGCTCCTCCACGTTCAGCCTGGCAGCGGCAACAAATAATTCTGCACGAGTTCTCCCATATGATCCTGAACCACCAGCTCACCGCCACGTCCCTGGAACTTGCACGCCTCCCAGGGTTCCCAGAAACCCCGCTGAAAGTACTCGGCCGCACCAGTTTCGACGACGCTGCCGAAGCCACGGCAGAATACTTGGCGGACCTCCTGACCGCGCGTATCCACGCCCGAATCCCTGAGCCGCCCGATGATCAGCTAGGGTTCAACAAGGTCTTTGGATAATGGAATACGTGCCGGCAGCAATGTTGTGGCTGCTCACCTTCATCAGGATTCCTACGGCTACAGATACGGAACGGGCCTCCGTCCTGCGCGCGACGTTCTTCGCCGCCCTTGCCTGCACCCTATTCATTCCCGCCGTCTACAACACGGTAGATCCCCTTCTTGGCGGACACAACCGGGTCGGGCTCCTGCTGGTTCTGACAATCATTGCCGGGTTCTGGCAATTCCACACCGCCATGATCCTCGCAGTCTTCACCGATAAAGAACGACGGCGTGACCACCTCGTGCGCGGACGGCTGGGTTCCGCCGTAGCCAGCACCTGCGTCGTCGTCGGCTTCTTCGTCAGTCGCGTGGAGCAGACCAACCAGAACTTACCCATCGCCTACGGCAACCAGCCGGGCATGCAACTATTCCTCTGGGCAGGATCGGCATTCATCATCTGGGTCTGCGCCGACATAGCACTAAACTGCCTGAGATTCCTGCCCAAAATGCTGGGCAAATCTTTCAAGTCCGGTGTCATCTGCTTCGCGGCCGGATGTATTTTGATGGCACTGGCGCTGGGTAACCGGCTGGCGTTGGGGCTCGTCGAAGAATCGCCCGCCCATACCAGCCCATTCATCGGCGGACTCAACTGGTCCTTTACGATCCTCGAAAGTTTGGCCGTGCTCTTGGTCAGTGTCGGCCTGATGTTGCCCCGCTTCCGCGAATCCACACAAACTCTGCAACGCAGCATCCGATCCCGCTGGCTCATGGTGCTATTGACTCCGATCTGGCGCCGAAGCAGTACAGAACGAAAATACCTTCTCGGAAACCGCTGGACACCACTCCTTGACCCAATCGCCGGCCACACCACTGCCCACCTACACCGCCGCGTCATCGAGATTCGCGATTGTCAGCTACGCGGCATGAAGATGCTCCCCCGCGACCGCATCCTCGTCAACCAAGCAGAGCAACTCCTCCAAGGACACTGAAATAGGTGCCTCCCGCATACGGTCATGGAGTTTTCACCCCTGCGAACCATGAAGGTGTGTAACTGGCATCTGCCGGCGGCACGTGTACGCGGAGGCATCATGGAAAAGCTCAGCATCAAAACCCCGGACGACTTCATTGCCCTCATGGGCCACAGTCTGGGATTCTGGCCCACCGAAAGCCTGGTCTGCGTCATCCTGGATGACAAGCGGATCGGCGCCACGCTCAGGGTCAACCTTCCTGTTTCTGGCGCAGACACCGCTCACTTCGTGGATCAAGTCGTGCGCTACGTCAGCACCGATAGGGAGGCGACCGGCGTCGTATTCGGCATTTTCACTCATGAGACTGCGTCCCCCAACGAATTGCGCCCACACCAGGGCGTCATGGAGGAACTGACGGGCAGGCTCAGCCAACAGGGAGTGATCGTCCGTGACGGATGGCTGATTGGAGAAACCAACTTCACCAACTACCTGCGCATGGGTACCAATGCAGCGCCCAGCCAACCACTAGACCGAATCCTATCTAGCGAGCTCAACGCAGAACTCGTCTTCCGCGGATCCAGCATCGAGCCCTCCCCCGGGTTCCGCATCCCAGTGCTTGCTCGTCCATCGCTCAGCACCGAAATCATGCGACACTGCTTCCGCATCGAAGCAATGCCCCCTCGCGATGCCATCACTCGTGCCAGGATTCTCTGGAACACATTGCTCGACGGCGGCCGCGAACCAACCGACGACGAGGCCGCCGAGCTGATCGCAAATCTGAAATTCATCAGCGTTCGAGATCGCCTACTCGCAGATATCCCTGGAATCGAAGACAGTATGCGCGACTTACTCCTCGGTCAAACTAAGCAAAGTCCGCACTGGGCCCGTGTCGACCGCGCCTCCGAGCTCCTGTTCAAGCTCTACATGCGTACCGATGGCACCGACTCCGCACCAGTACTCACCAGCTTAGGCGTCATTCAATGGTGGGAAGGCCACAGCAGTAAAGCGCACCAATGCTTCGAGCGTGCCCTGGATGCAGACCCGGACTACCGCCTCGCCCAACTCACTGACCTCCTCGTCCGCGACGGCATCCTCTCTGACTGGGCCACGGACCGCCAAACCGCATACCAGCCACCCCACACCCTCGGACCGGATATCGGCGGTTTGGAGATGGGGTGAAGCCTACGCTTCATAGCCTCTTGGCCACCGGTTCGAATCCAACAGGGGGTACAACATGCTTCTGACCTGCGGTTATATTTCGCAGGTCAGGACAATTTGGCGTCAACTCTCCTTTCGCTCCCCCAATTCGTCAAATTCTTCCGCGAATTTCACTGTCTTTTTTCAGCAGAGACTAACTCCCCTTTCTGCCGTTAACCACTAATTTTCCGCGCTCTTCCGGCATTCACGGGCCGGCACTTCTCCTTATTGGTGAAATTCCCTGCCAATGACGCCTGAATCACATTTTCCACCCGTTGACTTACATACCCCCAGGGGGTATGTTTGGGGTGTTGTCAGTGAAGTAGTTTGTCGCCGCCGTTGATTCTTCCGGCCGCCACTGCCGTTCAACCCACAACGCACAATTCACCCTCTTTCTAAGGACTCACCCGATATGTGCGGAACAAATATTCGTGAAGACCTCAAGCTGACGCCCACCCAGGAGAGTTCCTGCGCGTGCTGCTCTACTCCGGCAATCGCCACCGCGCCAGTCGATACATCAGGGACGGTCTATGAGCTGGAGGGGTTGACCTGTGGACATTGCGTCCAGACCGTGGAGAAGGCAGTCCTTAATGTTGTCGGCGTCGATTCGGCCACTATCGTCCTTGTCTCCGGAGGAATCTCTTCCCTGACGGTTGCCGGTCCGGCCACACCAGAGTTGGTGGGTGCCGCAGTCGTCGGGGCCGGCTACACCGTAGTTTGAAGCTGATTGATAATCACTATTCCGAGCGATCAGGGAGAGCCATGGAACAGCACGACAACAACCACGAACACCACACGATGACGCAGGCACCCAGCATGGACCACGCAGCTATGGGACACGGGGGCATGGATCACGATGACCATGCCGTTCATACTGCAGGTCAGCATGCCGGGCACAGCACCGCCATGTTCAAAAACAGGTTCTGGCTGACCCTGATCCTCTCGATCCCGGTCGTGTTCTTCAGCCCGATGGTTGGACACTTGCTCGGATACACCCCGCCACAGTTTGTGGGTTCTACCTGGATTGCGCCTCTGCTCGGGACCGTCATTTTCTTCTATGGCGGCCAGCCATTCCTCAAGGGTGGATGGCAGGAAATCAAGACTCGGCAGCCCGGTATGATGCTGCTGATTTCCATGGCAATCACGGTGGCCTTTATCGCCTCATGGGTGACCAGCCTGGGCATCGGCGGCTTCGACCTAGATTTCTGGTGGGAACTGGCCCTGCTGGTCGCCATCATGCTGCTGGGACACTGGATTGAAATGCGGGCCCTCGGCTCAGCACGCGGCGCACTCGACGCACTGGCCGCATTGCTGCCCGATGAAGCGGAACGGGTCATCGATGGCGGCACCGAGACTATCAGCATCAACGAACTCATAGCCGGTGACGTCGTCCTGGTCCGCTCCGGTGCCCGGATGCCGGCCGACGGCACCATCACTGACGGCTCCGCTGAGATCGACGAATCCATGATCACCGGAGAATCCAAAACAGTCCCCCGGACGATTGGCGACCCGGTCGTGGCCGGGACCGTCGCCACCGACAACTCCTTGCGAGTCAAAGTCACAGCAGTCGGCGACGACACCGCATTAGCTGGGATTCAGCGGCTCGTCGCGGAAGCACAGTCATCCACCTCCCGCGCCCAGGCCCTCGCCGACCGTGCCGCGGCCTTCCTGTTTTACTTTGCCGCAGGCGCGGGCGTCATTACCTTCATCGTTTGGTCACTGCTGGGCAGCATCCCGGATGCCGTCACCCGCACCGTAACCGTGCTGGTCATTGCCTGCCCGCACGCCCTGGGCCTGGCCATCCCCCTGGTCATCGCCATCTCCACCGAACGTGCGGCCCGGGCCGGGGTGTTGATCAAGAACCGGATGGCGCTGGAGCGGATGCGCACCATCGACGTCGTCCTCTTCGACAAGACCGGAACACTCACCAAGGGAGAACCCGCCGTCACCGGTGTTGTTGCGGACGACGGCGTCACACCAGATGAGCTGTTGGCCCTCGCGGCCGCTGTTGAATCGGATAGCGAACACCCGGTCGCCAAAGCGATCATCGCCGCCGCCCAAAAAACCGGTCATCCCGCTGTGACTGCCACGGGTTTCCAGTCCCTAACCGGACGCGGCGTCCAGGCCCTCGTCAACGGATCCAAGGCTGCAGTGGGCGGACCAGCCCTACTCGCAGAACTCGGAGCATCAGAGCCCCCAGGCATCACGGACACGACCGCGTCTTGGAAGGAACGTGGCGCATCCATTTTGCACGTGATCAGGGACGGATCCGTCATTGGTGCCGTCGCGCTGGAGGATGAAGTCCGTGAGGAGTCCCGCCAAGCCATTGCCGCCCTGCAAAACCGCGGCATCAAGGTCGCCATGATCACAGGCGACGCCCGCCAAGTCGCCACAGCCGTAGCTGCCGAGCTGCACATCGACGAGGTTTTCGCCGAGGTCCTGCCGCAGGACAAAGACCAGAAAGTGGCCGAACTGCAGGCCCGAGGTTTGAAGGTGGCCATGGTCGGCGACGGCGTCAACGACGCACCGGCACTGGCGCGGGCCGAGGTTGGCATCGCCATCGGCGCCGGCACCGACGTCGCCATGGAATCCGCAGGGGTGGTGCTCGCCGGCAACGACCCCCGGGCCGTGTTGTCCATGGTCGACCTCTCCCACGCCAGCTACCGCAAGATGTGGCAGAACCTGATCTGGGCCACCGGCTACAACATCATCTCCGTCCCCCTGGCCGCTGGGGTCCTGGCGTTCGCCGGTTTCGTGCTCTCACCCGCGGCTGGGGCTGTATTGATGTCGTTGTCCACCATCGTGGTGGCCCTCAACGCCCAACTGCTCCGCCGGCTCAAGCTCAACCCAGCCGACGTTCGCTAATCGGCTCGCAGCAATCACCCAGACTGCCCCCGTACACTACACAACGACTCGAGCACCCGAACCGATTAATAGAAAGGACCCCCTGTGCGCATACCCTATTACCTGCCATCAGCGGGGTTAATCCTTCGGTGGATCGGATTGCTCGCCGTCGTGCTTGCCATTGTCGCGGGCATCGTCGGCATGCACGGACTCAAAGGCGTCCCCACGTCCTCCATGGCGACCAGTGGCACAGGCTACGCAACCGCCACGGCTGACCGTATTACCGTTCAGCCCACCCCTGCCTCTGTCCCAACGGCTTGTGAATCCGACCACCCAGTTACCGCGGCATCACAGGCCCCGCTGGGACTCCAACTCGCGGAGGGCTGCCCACCCACTGCATGCACCCACGTCATGGCACTGCATAGCGACTGCACACCAAACGTCAGTTTCCAGGCACTGTATCTCCCCCCGCCGGGAACGCTCACCACCGACGCGGCAGGAACATCACTCGCCCCCATACCAGGGCACAAAACGGCGGATCGCATTCCCGATACCCCGTCACTAGAGAAACTCTCGATCAGCCAAACGTAAAATCGATGGCCCTGCATGACACCACGTGGCATACAGGGCCATCGACGCACCCTCTAATGGCGTGCCCAACAGCTATCAAGACTCCGTTTTAGTGAAGGTCCGTTGCCTTGAAGAATTTTCTGTCCCATTCAGCCACCACCATGGCTCCAATCGTAGCGTTGGTAGTCTGCATGCAGACAGCGCCTACATCATCGGCTGGCAGCCCGTTCTTGAGTCTTCGCTCGCCCAGCTCACCGCATTCGCCCCGTCCAGGGAACGAGCCTCCTCGCTAGCCGTCGGGTTCACCCCGGACGGTCACCCAGAGCCCATACGCGTTGGAGAGCTTCTCGCGACTACGATCACCTTCGGTGCGCCGTGGCTAGACGTGGCCTTCGGTCGGAGCTGGACCTCTCTTATGCGGCTGGCCCTGAGTGCTGCGCAAGCGATGAGCACCACCACCCCCGACGCCTTGGCGGAGTACATAGCTGCCCTCATCTGCTGTCAGTGTCCCGGGCCCCGTTCCACAGGGGCATGCAGGGCCTGAGCTGGGAATCCACCACATTGGATATCACTCGCCTCCGTATCAGCACATTCGATCTCATCGGCGGCGTCTATCTTTCCCCGTCGGAGTCCCTATGGCATTCGGGGTCTGGACGCACTGGATATACCAGCCGCAAATCTTCCTCCTCTGCATTCCTCACCCCGTTTTTTGTTCCACCACCCTTTCCTCGGTCTTCAGAAAGAATCAGCCATGAAATTTCTTCCATCCCGCCGACAGTCCGCCGCCACTGCAGTGGTTCTTGCTTCGCTCTTGTTGTATGGCTGTACGGGCACGGACCCGCTTGCCGAAGTAGTCAACGCCGGAACAATCAACTACGTAGCCGGCGACGGCTCCATCACAGAATATGCACCCGCAGCCCGTGGTGGAACCGTGAGGCTCACAGGAAAGCTGTTCGACGGCACCACCGTGACCGACACCGACTGGGCAGGAAAGGTGACCGTCCTCAACGTCTGGTATGCCGCCTGCGCGCCCTGCAGGGCTGAAGCCCCGGATCTGGCGGCCCTGCACGCCGATTTCGGGCCGCAGGACGTACAGTTCTATGGCATCAACACCCGCGATGAGGCGCCCACTTCGGACGCTTTCGGACGGACCTTCGGCATTAAATACCCAAGCATCCAAGACCGTGACGGCAAAGTCCTCCTCTCACTCACCGAGTATGTCCCGCCCCAAGCTGTCCCCACCACGTTGGTACTGGACAAGCAGGGCCGGGTTGCCGCACGGATCCTCGGCATTGCCGAAAAAAGCACTCTCAAAGCCATCATCACCGATGCCATTGACGGCCAAGCCCCGGACAAGTCATGACCGACACCGAGGAAAAACCCCCAGTACCTACCCGTGACAAAATAGCCCTACCAAAGCTCGGACCCCTCGGAATGCTGCGCTGGGCCTGGCGGCAGCTAACCAGTATGAAGACAGCACTGCAACTGCTGCTGCTGCTGGCCGTGGCCTCGGTCCCAGGGTCCTTGTTTCCGCAGCGGCCGGCCAATCCCGCCGTCGTCACCCAATACGTTCAGGACAATCCTGTCACCGGGCCGTGGCTGGACCGGCTCCAGCTCTTCGATGTTTACTCCTCCGTGTGGTTTTCAGCAATCTATTTATTGCTGTTCATCTCACTGGTCGGGTGCGTCATCCCCCGCGCGAAACTGTACTGGAAAGCCATGCTCTCGGCACCTCCGCGCACGCCGCGGCGCCTATCCCGCCTGGCCGAATACGGCACACTGATAGTCGCTGCGGAAACCAGCCTTACCGTAGCGCAGGCCATTGATGATGCTGCCCAGATATTGCGCCGCCATGGATATCGGACCCGAATACATACAAGCGACGCAGGCCAACTCTCGGTGGCAGCCGAACGCGGCTACCTCAAGGAAGCCGGTAATCTCATTTTCCATACCGCACTGATCGGTGTGCTCATCGCTGTCGCGATAGGGGGGATGTTCGGATATCGGGCACAAAAGCTTGTCATCGAAGGAGAAGGATTCACCAACGCCGAACTCGGCTACGACGCCTTCTTCCCCGGCACCAACTTCAATCCAGACAGCCTGTCCCCGTTCTCGATATCCCTGAACAGGTTTGAGGTGCGCTTCGACCGGAGGACCGCCAACTACGGCAACCCCATCGACTTCCGCGCTGACATGACCGTCCAAAACACACCCACCGACGAACCACGCCAGGAGGTCCTGAGAGTCAATGAACCGATCAGCTTCGGCGGAACCAACGTGTATCTGATCGGCAACGGCTACGCCCCAGTGGTTACCGTCCGCGACGGCGACGGCAATATTGCGCTGCAAGGCCCTGTCGCTTCCCTGCCCACCGATGCAACTTACAACTCAACCGTTGTCATTAAAGCCCCCGATGCCCGCCCGTTCCAGCTCGGATTCGTCGGCTTCTTCCTGCCCACGGCGATGGTTGATGAGGACGGGGCAGCCTTCGGTTCAGACCCGGATCCGATGAACCCACAGCTGAACCTCAACTCTTACTTTGGCGATCTGGGGCTTGATGACGGAAACCCGGTTTCTGTCTACCAACTCGACACGTCCGGGCTGACCCAACTCAACGGACGGGAGCTGCCGGATGGCGGCATCGTGCTTGGGGCTTATCAGACCTACGATCTGCCCGAAGGGAAGGGCTCCATCACCTTCGACGGGCTGAAGCGCTACGTCGCGCTCGACGTCGTCTACGATCCGGGAAAAATCGGGGCACTGGTCTTCACCACACTGGCCCTACTCGGGCTTATTTTCACGCTCATCATTCCAAGGCGCCGGGTCTGGATCCGCGTCGGCAAACACGAAGACGGACGGACTCTGGTCGAATACGGGCTCCTGGCACGTGGTGAAGACCACGGGCTATCCAAGGAAGCAGTAAAGATCGGGTCCACACTAACCAAGCACTGGAACCGTACAACCACCGAGAACAGGCAGAAAACATCATGACCCCCGTCAACGAGACATTGGGCCAATACAGCGAACTGTTCATGCTCCTGGCCGCCCTGACCTATACCGTTGCTTTTCTGGCGTTCGCCTTGGACCTCGTACGGTCTAGGAAGCTACCGGCACAAGCCCTAGAACCGGTGCGCGAGCCGGCCCCGGCCCTAGCAGGAGCCACTGGCTCCGTCCAGTGGTCCCCCCGCGCTTTGCCCGAGGGGAACAGCCACACCGGAGGAACTTCCAATGAGACCATGGGCTATCGACCGCTACGACGACCCGCGGCACGAATCGGTGTGGCACTGAGCGTTCTAGGCTTGGTCGTTCATACCGCCGGCGTCATCAGCCGGGGCATCGCGGCGGGCCGTATGCCATGGGGCAACATGTATGAATTCACCACAACCGGTGCAATGCTGGTCATGGCAGTGTTCCTTGCCGCGCTCGTGGTGCGGGACCTGCGGTTCCTCGGTACCTTTATTACCGGGCTAGTCTTGGTCATGCTCATGGCTGGAGCCATCGCTTTCCCCACCCCTGTGGCCCAACTGATCCCCGCTCTGCAAAGTTACTGGCTGATCATCCATGTGTCTGTCGCCGTACTTTCCGCAGCCATCTTCACCATCACCTTTGCGCTGTCTGTGCTGCAGCTAGCCAAGTCCCGGCAGGAAAAAAACGGCAAACTACACTCAGAGGGCATGCTGCGCCTGGTCCCCAACGCCGCAAGCCTGGAGCAGCTCGCATACAGGATGAATGCGATCGGATTCATCCTGTGGACCTTCACACTCATGGCTGGTGCCATCTGGGCCGAGGCTGCTTGGGGACGGTATTGGGGCTGGGACACTAAGGAAGTCTGGACCTTCGTGATCTGGGTGGTCTACGCCGGATACCTCCACGCCCGGGCCACCCGCGGCTGGGACGGCACCCGGGCTGCCTGGCTCTCGATCACCGGCTACCTCTGTGTTATCTTCAACTTCGTAGTAGTGAACGTCTACTTCTCTGGCTTACACTCCTACTCGGGCATCAGCTAAGATCAGCCTCCCGATGCAGACTGGCCGGGGCGGTGTTGATGTCGCTGTCCACCATCGTGGTGGCCCTCAACGCCCAACTGCTCCGCCGGCTCAAGCTCAACCCCGCCGACGTGCGAAAACACTTCTTCGCAGGATTCACCCAGAATGCCCCCGTACACTACACAACGACTCGAATACCCGAACCGATGAACAGAAAGGACCCCACCATGCACTTCCCCCCTAGCGCAACCCGTGTGGGTGCCTTCCTGCGCTGGGGCGGGCTATTCGCCGTCGTGCTCGCCATTATCGGGGGCATTCTTGGAATGCATGTGGTCAACGGCGCACCGGCGGTTGCCGCGGCGCCAGCGGGCATGAGCGGCGCGATGATGACACAGGGCATGAGTCAGCCATCAAGCACCGCTGTCCACCGCTCCGCGGAATCTGGCCACTCGCCACATACCTCCGTATCTGAAACGCTCAGCACGGTACCGGCATGTTCATGTCTGCCCGATGGCTGCGCCGCCTCTATGGCCATGCACGGAGACTGCACACCGACCCTCAGCGCCCCAGCACTCAATGTTCCCCTGCCGGGAACACTGAGCACTCATGGCGCGGGAACAGCCTTCGCCGTGGTTCCCGGCCATCCGGCCGCGGATCGCCTCCAAGAGGCTCCCTCTCTCGAGAAACTCTCGATCAGCAGAACGTAAACCGATGTATTGACCCGTGGAAGTTGCACGGGCCCTCATTGACGCGCCCTCAAAAGGGTGCGACTGCCAAAAAGATCGAAGAGCTTGAGTGAAGGACTGTTTGTTATGAAAAAATCATTGATTGTTTCCGCCACCGTTGTTGCCGCCATGATCGCACTGGCCGGTTGCTCCACAGCAACTGATGGCGGTTCCATGCCCGGCATGGACCACGGCACCACGGCGACAACGCAAGCGTCGGCCACCGGTACCGGTACCGAACACAATGCCGCTGACACGATGTTCGCTCAAATGATGCTCCCGCACCACGTCCAGGCCGTGGACATGAGCGACATCATGCTCGCCAAGACAGGACTCGACGCCCGAATCACGGCACTGGCCAACGAGATCAAGGCTGCCCAAGGCCCGGAAATTACAAAAATGACCACTTGGCTGACCGGGTGGTCCGAACCGACCACCATGGCTGGCGGCCACTCAATGGACGGTATGATGAGCCCAGCGGATCTTGACAAGCTGACCGCCGCCGAGGGCACCGAGGCCAGCAAGCTGTTCCTGACCCAGATGATTGCCCATCATGAAGGCGCCGTAGAGATGGCCAAAACCGAGGTCACCGGCGGGAAAAATGCCGACGCTGTGACTCTGGCCAAGAGCATCGTTTCCTCCCAGGAAACCGAAATCAAAACCATGCAGGACCTGCTCGCCACCCTGTAGGCCCCGTCCCCCTCCATCCTTTCGGTCGCGGATCCAAGACCCTTGGATCCACCACTGGCTATCCCTTCCTCCCCTGAGTCTTTGGAGTCCCTTTTGCAACCCCGAATCACCCTTTTTAGTGTCCGCCGATCCGCTGTGGCGTCATTGGTGGCGCTCCCGCTACTCCTGGCAGGATGCACCAGTGCCGGGTCCCCCGCTGTTGAGCCGAGCCCGAAGGCCGCAGGGCTGAGTCATATTCATGGCATCAGCGTGGACCTGGCATCACCGAGCCCGAGGATTCTGCTTGCCACCCACGATGGTCTGTACGACGCCACCAAGAATCCTGCAGTCAAGGTCGGCGAGGACACCATTGACCTGATGGGATTCACGGCCACGGCTGAACCGGATACCTTTTACGCCTCCGGCCACCCCGGTCCCGGATCGCAGCTGCCGAACCCCGTCGGACTCATCCGAACCACCGACGCCGGAAAAACCTGGGAGTCACTTTCCAGGGCTGGCGAATCGGACTTCCACGCGCTCACCATCAGCGGCGAGGCACTCGTGGCCTTCGACGGGCAGCTGCGCACCATCTCCGACGGGCAGACCTGGACCACCTCCGCGGCAACCTTCGTACCAGCTGCCCTGGCCGGCAGCACTGCCTCTACCATTGTGTTGGCCACGACCGAGAAGGGAGTGCAGCGCTCCACCGACAGCGGGAAAACTTGGCAGCCTGTGCCCAAAAGCCCAATCATCCAATTTGCGGCCTTCGCCACGTCCACGCACAAGGCCCCCACACAAGCCATCGGCATCGAGCCAAACGGGACTGTTCATATATCCCCCGATGGTGGAACAACGTGGACATCTACCGGACAGATCCAAGGCCAAGTCGAAGCCGTCACCGCTACTGAAGACGACACAGGCGAACTAACAATCTGGGCGGCCACCACCATCGGTGTCCAAGTCTCCACCGACGACGGCGTGACATTCCGCCCGGCTGCTTCCTAGTTCAATGGGCATTGGAGAGTTTTTCGCCACCACGGTCACCTCGGGTGCTTTGCTCATCGCCATACCCCTGGCTTTGATTGCCGGCATCGTCTCGTTTATGTCCCCTTGCATTTTGCCGCTCGTACCTGGCTACCTCGGTTATGTCTCGGGCCTCACCGACCCCAACCAACCCAAGAACCGACGCCGGGTTCTAGCCGGTGTCGGATTGTTCGTACTCGGCTTTGGCGCTGTATTCACCCTGTATGGGGCTGCCTTCGGGATGATGGGATCTTGGCTCCTACGCTGGCAGGACCCACTCATGCGCATCATGGGCGTCATCGTCATTGTCATGGGACTGGTGCTGCTGGGGAAATTTTCCTGGCTGCAACAAAGCCGCAAACTTACGCTGACTCGGCGTACTGGGCTGGGCGGGGCTCCGCTGCTGGGCGTTGTCTTTGGCCTTGGATGGACTCCCTGCATGGGCCCCACACTCAGTGCCGTCCTGGCCCTCAGCGTCACTTCCGGCAGCACCTGGCGAGGTGCGCTCCTGGCGTTTGTCTATTGCCTGGGCTTGGGCATCCCCTTCCTGCTGGTCGCCCTCGGATTGGGCTGGGTAACCAAGGTCTTGGGCTTCGTGCGCCGACACATTCGCATTGTCAACATCGCAGGAGCCTCCATGCTGATTCTGCTGGGCCTCATGATGGTCAGCGGTCTCTGGATGCAGTGGATTTACCAGCTTCAAAACCTCTCCGGCACCTTCCTCACCCCGGTCTAACCAGAATTCTTTCAAAGGAAACAACCATGACTCTTCCCCTGAACCGCCGATCGTTTCTCGGTCTCTCCGTTGCAGCGGCCGCTGCGGCAGCCCTGGCCGCCTGCACACCGGCCACTCGCACCCCCACCCAAGAAGCCCGCATCATGCCTGGCGACCCTGTCGTCGCAGAGTACGAGTCCAAGCGCCCAACCTCCGGGACAACGGTAAGTCAGCAACTCAAGCCCGCCGCCTTCACCACCATGCTGGCCGGCAAGCCCGTCACGACGTGGGGGTACAACGGTGCACTGGTCGCCCCGACCATTCGCGTCAAGGTCGGCGACCTACTAGACGCCACAGTCAGCAACGGACTCACCGAAACCACCAGCATCCACTGGCACGGTCTTGCCCTGCGCAACAACGACGACGGCGTCCCTGGCCTCACCCAAGAGGCGATCGGGGCCGGCAAGGACTACTCCTACAAATTCGCGCTCTCACACCCCGGCACGTACTGGTATCACTCGCATGTGGAAATGCAGCGTGAACGCGCCCTTTACGGGGCCTTGATCGTCGAAGACCCACAGGAATCCCTGAAATACGACAAGGACTGGGTCATCGTTCTGGACGACTGGTTCGATGGAGTCACCGGCACTCCGGAGGAGGTTCTGGCGGCGGTGTCCAAGGGGATGCCCAGCATGGGCGGCATGGACCATGGAAGTGGCAGCGGCCCCATGGTCATGGGCCACATGCTCATGGGTGCCACCAGCGACTTCCTGGGCGGGGACGCCGGAGACATCTCCTACCCGCTCCACCTCTTCAACGGCCAAGATCAAGAAAACCCGGAAACGATCACAGCCAAGGCCGGGGAACGGATCCGGCTGCGGATCATCAACGCCGCCGGCGACACCGCCTACCGGGTCGGGGTACCAAACCAGCAACTCACCCTGACCCACACCGACGGGTTCCCCGTCAAACACACCGACGTTGACGCCGTCGTGCTGGGCATGGGGGAACGCATCGACGCCATCCTCACCGTCAAGGAAGGACAAACCCCTCTCCTGGCCTTGGCCGAGGGAAAAGCACAGATGACCTACGGGCTCGTCACGACCGGAACGGGCACAGCCCCCGCAAAGGACACCCTGCCGACCGAGCTAACGGGAACAGTGGTCGACGGCGGCCAACTCACCGCAGATCCGTCCGTAACATTCCCGGCCAAAAAGTCAGACCGCACCCACGAAGTTCGGCTGACCGGTGGGATGGCTGACTACGACTGGGGCATCAACGACCAGCGTTTCGACATGACCAAACCTTACGAGAATGCCTTCGAGCTCAAGGTGGGGGAACGGATTGAGGTGAAGTTCATCAACGACACCGAAATGTGGCACCCGATGCACATTCACGGCCACACCTTTCAAGTGGGCATCGAAGGGGCCCGCAAGGACACAGTCATCGTCCGCCCCAAGGAGACGGTCACCGTCTACTTCGATGCCGACAACCCGGGGCAATGGCTCATGCACTGCCACAACGCCTTCCATGCCGAACGCGGCATGATGGGCGTCTTCTCCTACATCAAATAGGGCAGGACCACCATGAATGCGACTTTGCTAGCAACTTTATACATCCCCTCACCCACAGTGAGTGCCCTTCAATTAGGTCCTCTCACTATCCGCTTCTATGCACTGTGCATCCTCGCCGGAATCATTGTCGCCGTCTGGCTCACGGGCAGACGGTTGACCGCCCGTGGCGGTCAACCCGGAGTGATCCTCGACATCACGATGTGGGCTGTACCGTTCGGTATTGTCGGCGGACGCATCTACCACGTCATGACCAGCCCCGAACTGTATTTCTTTCCAGGGAAAAACCCATGGGATGCGGTGAAGATTTGGGACGGGGGAATGGGAATCTGGGGCGCCATTGCCCTGGGCCTTCTGGGAGCCTACATTGGATGCCGCCGACACCAGGTCGATTTCGCCGCCCTAATCGACGCCGCAGCGCCCGGGTTGCTAATCGCCCAAGGACTTGGCCGATGGGGAAATTGGTTCAACAACGAACTCTACGGCGACCCGACTACTGTGCCCTGGAAATTACAGATCCATCAGATGGACTTCAGCACGGGCTTAGCCCACGTGGACAGCACCGGAAGCCCAGTTGTTCTGGGATATTTTCAGCCAACGTTCCTCTATGAGTCCCTCTGGTGCTTGGCCGCCGCAGGATTATTGCTATTCCTTGACAAGAAATTCAATTTGGGTGCCGGGTCGGTCTTTGCCCTCTACGTTGTCTCGTACACCACCGGACGGTTCGTGTTCGAGCTCCTGCGCTCAGATTATGCAAACACGATTCTGGGCCTGCGTGTCAACACCTGGGTCTCCGGGTTGCTGCTGCTCGCAGGTCTAGTAGCTTTCTTGGTTCTCCGGCACAAAAAACGTTCCACCGTGGAACCAGCATCGACCAAGCCTGCATCCAATAGACCCATAGACCCAATGGAAAGGAACCCTAAATGAGCAGCCCAGCAGAGCGCCAGGCCGAACGCCAAGCAAAGATCGATGCCGTTTTTGCTGCACATCGGATAAAACAGCACCGCAAGAACCTCTTCTTATACGGTGGCCTTGGTCTGCTGGCCGTTGCCGTAGTCATCGTTGTGACACTCGTCATCACCGGATCCATTCAGGCACGCAACGAGACGGCCGCGGCGGCCAAGCAACCCATCGCCGGAGTCACGACATACCCGAATCTCACCCGAAAACACGTCCAAACCCCGGTAACCTATACGCAGCAACCCGGCGTCGGCGGGGACCACGCCGCGACCTGGACGAACTGTGGAATCTACACAGATCCCGTCAACGAGCAGCGGGCCGTGCACTCCCTCGAACACGGAGCCGTATGGATCAGCTACAAGCCGGACCTCTCGCCGTCCGCAGTGACCACACTGACTGCCCTAGTCAAGGGCAAGCCCTATGTCCTCCTCAGCCCCAACGCGGGCCAGACTGCCGCCATCACGGCAACTGCGTGGGGTACGCAACTGGACGTCCCCGATGCTGATGACACGAGGCTGCCCATCTTCATCAAGGCCTACAGCATGGGTCCCCAAACTCCGGAGCCCGGGGCCCCGTGCTCCGGCGGCTCGAACGGCTAGGCAACCCACTACGCAACTTTAGGAGACACCCATGAAAAATCCCGTCACCGGCGATGATGCTGCGAAGAACTACCGTCATCATCGATTCCTGGTCAGGGTTGGACAGGTAATCATGGCCCTTGGCTTGATGGTTGGACTCTCGCACTGGATAGCCCACGTTGTCATGACCGGCGGTCCGCCCGGTATCCAGGACCTGTTTATCGGCTACCCCACTGCGGCGGTGTTGATGATCGGTGGCGCTGTTTTGGCCGGGCGTGCCGCTCCTAAAAGTAGCTGATTTGCGCGGACTAGACTTTCTCGTCAGACAGGACCACTTGATTGTTGGTTCACGAAGCAATTGAGGGCAGCTGATTGCCCAAAGTGTCAGCTAAGGGTCAATACTTGCCCGGGTCCTACACGGTCCCGGGCAAGTATGATTCAGGACGCCAACGTTGAATTTCCCCGCTGGCAGCTGGCAGGCCCAATGAAGGGCGCCAGGCCGGCTTGGTTGCCTCCTGATTAGCCTGGGAACTGCTTACCCTGATCTGGGCGGACCTGCACAGCTTCGGCGGCTTCCCGCGAGCGGCCTTATCCATCCGTCGGCTCCTTTGCCTGCCGTAGTCGACGGGCAACGCTATCGTAGTCGCCTGATTTTCCACACCCGAAGTCCTATCGCCCGGGTAACCGGCAGCCTAGAAACTCGACGAGAACACCGCGCCAATGATGGCCGCAGGGCAACGTTCACTCAAAGCCATGCCCCGGCAGCAATCCATCATGACGTCCTTAGATGAAGGGCGCCGGATCGACGGTCTGTCCATCAACCACGACCTCAAAATGCAGATGGCATCCCGTGGAATTGCCAGTCGTTCCGACTCCAGCTATGGCAGCCCCGGCATTGACCTGCTGGCCGACACTGACCCCAATGGAGTCCAAATGGTTGTATGTGGTCTTGATCCCATCACCGTGGTCGACAACGATTCGATTTCCGCCACCGTACGGGCTCCACCCCGCCTCAGTCACGGTACCGGCGCCTGACGCAAACACTGAGGTGCCACACGCGCCAGCAAAGTCGATCCCAGTGTGCAGTTCCCCTCCCGCCCCAGTCAACGGATTAACCCGATACCCAAAAGGCGAGGTGACCGTCAGCTCAGCCAACGGAGCACGGAGTCCTGAGGACGGCTGCGCCGGCGTTGACTCTTCTACTGGCGCCGCTCCTGGAACTTCCGCGGGAAGGGGGGCCTCTTGGGCACCCGCCGGGTGCAGGGCACTCGGCGGCGTTGGTGTCTGAGCTGGCTTACTGGACACCAATGGTTTGGCGAACGACACCACGACATCCTCATCCGCCGTCACTGTCGGTTGCACTGAGGATATAGACGCACTGGCGGTCACTGCGGGCGAAAGATGACTGGTTTCAGCATGGGCGGCAGGAAGCGCTGTCAATGCAATGAATCCCGCTGCTGCCACAGCCAATGCCAATGATTTCTTGCCCGTGAAAGACTCGGGAGCCACATCGGGGGCTGACGCCCAGTGACGTCCTTTGTTCTCCGTGGTGATGAGCTTTGATTTGGTCGCGCGACGGCGTCCGTGCTGGCGGTGGGCAGGCATAAATAGGGTCCTCTCAACGCCTACGAAGTTAGCTGTCGGATTCGGGCGAGGTATGCCCGGCCGGCCCAACGCTCCGCCACACAGGCAGTGATTCGTTGAACAGGCTTCACCCCAAGGTGCACCAAGGCACCGATCGTGGTTCCTCCGCCCCCGTCACGAAAATGAACGATCGCGGACCGCCGACGGGGTTCGGCGAAGCGGGCCACGAAATACCCATTAGGGGTATATATTTTCTTCAATCCTAACGGACACGAGCCGAAAGTTATAATTTCGTTACAAATGAAGTTTGGAGCCCTAGCCAACCCGCCTTGCCGCCACTGGCTGGCCACCGGTCCGTGGTCCCATACACCCAGGATCAGCACCATTATTGGACCCGCTGAAGATAAAATGCTCTCAATTGTCGGCCCCCGCAGTCTTCTACAGGTTCGCGGTCTGACCCACGAAATGATCCGACTTCAGGCGGTCAGGCCAAAACCGCACTATGGCCAACAGCCTTCGTCAACGACCACCTCTGGTCAGGATGCACCCAGCCGAATACGGCTGGCTCCGCCCATCCACCGATCATCTCCAGACAGGAAATCCAGTGCTGCATGGATCCCGCATGCGGCATTCCCCTGCACCACCATCATCCCGCCTACTTTCCCTTCGCCCATCGCTTCAACCAGATACCACCAAGGCCAGACCCCTCAGCAAATCCACCCGGCCCCCACCCTGCCGCTGCCCCACCCAGAAAATCCTTACACGTCTGGCACCCAAGGTCTTACCCGAGGCGGGAAGTCCCACGGGCAGTAGTCATGGGTGAGGACGCCCCCGCGACCATGAGTCTGTATGTCTACTCAAAAGTGCCCCCAATGTCACGTCCTTTTTGACCCACGTCGGTCCACTCAGTTGTACTGTTCAGCCGAGTGCTCTGGGCGATACCGCGAGCGCCGTCGTCGAGATAGGCGACGTGCCACAGCGCGAATAACTTCTCAAACGCTTGTCGCCGTGGAGCGTGCCGATGGGAACGCTCGCCTGCTGCTTGCTGAGAAGCGGCATGAGCGCAGCCTGCACTCCGAGGCATCAGTTGTGGTGACCAAGTTTCAGGAAACGGTCTTGGCGCGAGACAAGGTCATTGATGAGCAGATAACTCGGCTCCAACTTTTGAGCGCCAAGTATTTTGATCAGTCCGGGCAGCTTGCTGAAGCCAAGGCAGCATGTACCGAGCTGACGTTGGAGGTCTCGCGGATCTTGAAGGACCGGCATGCTGACGTGCAGGACCTGATGCAGATCGCGGTTCGCATGCTCCAGCTCACCGACCATCTCGGTATCCCCCTTGATCGTCCGACTGCGGATATCTTTCTCCGCCGCGGCTGGAATACGAAAATTCCTGCAGGCTCACGGTGACTGTCTCCATCGCCCGCCTCACCGCTCACAGCGGGGTCAAGTACCTGCTGAAGACCACCATGTCCGACGACGTTCACCTCGCCTCGGGTCATGCCACCAATTACTACATGAAGGCTGGCACCCCTCCTGGCAGGTGGCTCGGTCAAGGACTTGCTGGCATCAGTCGCAAGCCCTTGGATCCAGTGAGCTCAGGTGATGCCAACGCGGTCTTCACACATGCCGAACATCCCAACACCCACGAGCCGTTGGGGCGCCATCATGGCCAAACGACTGTGGCCCATCGCAATGGCGAGGACGTTCAGCGCTATGCTGTTGCTGGCTTCGATCTAACCTTCAGCGTTCCTAAGTCGGTCTCGACGTTGTGGGCACTGGCCCCACAAGAGGTTCAACGGCAGATCCTCGCCGCGCACCATGAGGCCGTCAACGAAGTCCTGGCATGGTTGGAACAATCTGCCATTCACACTCGCACTGGACGAGGCGGCGTCGCCCACGTCGGAACCGTCGGCGCCGTCGCTGCGGCCTTTGACCATTGGGAGTCCCGCGCCCGCGATCCCCAACTCCACACGCACGTCGTCATCGCTAACAGAGCGCAAAGAATCACCGACCAAGCGTGGGCCACATTAGATTCGCGAACCCTCTATAGAGCCACGGTAGCCGCCAGTGTGCACTACAACGGGCTCCTCTTTGACCGGCTGCAAGACAGGCTGGGTGCAGTTTCTGGTTTTCGAGCCCCGGCTGGTCATGACCGGAATCCGCGCCATGAGTTGGTCGGTGTGGATGATGCCTTGATTCAGGAGTTTTCCAGCCGTTCGCAGGGCATCAATATGGAGACTGATCGCTTGATTGCCGAGTGGGAGAAAACCCACGGGTCTGCCCCCTCGGCCACCACCATCATTAGATTCCGTCAACAGGCAACTCTCTCCACCAGGCAAGCCAAAGAGACGAACCCTCAACCGTTGGACAGTCTCTCTGCGGGGTGGCGCGACCGCGCCGAAAAGTTGGGTTTCGATCCAGCGCAAGTCCTGCGCCACACCATCGATCGTTCCCATGAGCGGCCCGTCACCGTCGCCGACCTGACGGCGCCTTGGGTGACCGCTGCTGCGGCCGCATCACGGGAAGCGGTGGCCAGACGGAGAGCCACATGGAGCCGCTGGAACCTGCTGGCCGAGGCAGAACGCATCTGCGCCGAAATCCGGTGCGCCACCAGTGTCGACCGCCGCCACATGATCGACGCCGTGACCACCGAGGCAGAATCACAGTGCGTCGCCCTCAACACTTACCGCTACAAGATCCCGCTCAACGCCGGGAATGACATCGCCTTCGCCGGCCACAGCGTGTTCGAATTCCCCGGGGCCCGCCTCTACACAGACGCGAGCATTCTCGCCAACGAACAACTCATCATGAACACCAGCAAGAACGACGCCGGACCCTCCATCGCGCCCAACCTCACCGACACTCTCCTCACCACAAATAGCGCTCACCCTGGTAGCCCGGGGCTAGCTGAGGACCAGGCAGCAGCAGCGCATGAGGTGCTGTGCAGCGGGAGGTTCCTGGACGCCGTCGTAGGTCCTGCGGGGTCAGGGAAAACCACCACCATGGCTGCGATCCGCCAGGGCTGGGAAAAGGTTCACGGGGCGGGCAGCGTCATTGGGCTCGCCCCGGCGGCTGCGAGCGCCGATGTCCTTGGGCGCAAGCTGGGGCTGGCAGCGGAGAATGTAGCCAAGTGGCTGTATGAGTCGGTTGGTCAAGGTGCGGCCATACGGACTGAACAGTTCCATGATCTCGAGGACGCTGTTGCACAGCAGTCCTGGCAGCAGACCAGGAGTGCCCAACGCATGGCTGGCCTGGCTATGCGTCAGCAACAATGGTGTTTCCGGCCAAACCAGTTGATCATCATTGATGAGGCGTCGATGGTTTCCACTGTGCAGTTGGCTGCGCTGGTGCATCAGGCTCAGGATGCCGGTGCCAAGATCGTGCTAGTTGGCGACCCAGCCCAGCTGGACTCGATCGACGCCGGCGGGATCCTGGGCTGGCTGGACAGGCAAGGCCAGGCTGTCCAGCTGACTAGCATCCGGCGCTTCAACCACCTATGGGAAGGACCAGCGTCGTTGCTTTTGCGTGCAGGTGATGTTGAGTCGATCCAGAGCTACGCCACCCACGGACGGTTTCGTCATGGCGAATACACGGACATGATCGATCAGGCTTACCAGAGGTGGGCGGCAGATTCCGGCACCGGCTTGGAGTCAATCCTGATCGCTCCTGACAATGAATCCGTAACGGCGCTGAATGAACGGGCACACGCCGAACTCGTAGACCGGAAGGTGGTTGATGCCACGCGTGTGGTCCGCCTCAGCGACGGACTGAGCGCAGGCTGTGGCGACACCGTCATTGCGCGTAAGAACGATCGCCGCCTCAAGGACGACGCTGGCGATTTCATCCGCAACGGAACCCTCATCAAAATCACCTCGAAGCCGAATCGCGACGGCTCCATCCATGGTCGCCGTCTGGATACGGGCCAGAGCATTCGTTTGAGCTGTGAGTACCTGGCGGAGTCAGTGGAGCTGGGCTATGCGACCACTGCACACCGTTCCCAAGGCATTACCGTCGACACCAGCCACACGGTTCTCACACAAGGCTGCCTGACACGCGAGCTCTTCTACGTGGGCATGACACGAGGGCGGGATTGCAACACTGCATACGTCTGCGAAACCGACGCTGTCCAAGACCACGTTGCCCTCGACGCCGCCGAGCCCACGTGGCAAGGGATCATCGCCGAAGTACTAGCCGCACAGGGCGCTGAACGAACGGCCCATGAAGTAGGAGAAGAAGAACGGGAAAGTACCAACTCACTGCACCAGCTCGCCGCCGAATACGACTACCTCGCGCAAATCGTTGCAACGGAACAACTACGCGCCGCCGTCGAACGCACCCAACCAGGGCTTGCGGCCAGCCTCGAAGCATCCCCTTCCTGGGGCGCAGGAGTGGCTGCTTGGCGGCGCGCCGTGGCGGCTGAGCCACTCGCCGCGGCCGCAACGCTGGATCATGCCATACGACGTCCTGGCGACGCCAAGGACCTGATGGCAGTCATCCACGCGCGACTCCGCCAGATCGGGAATGCTAGGACTCCCGATGGCGAGGAATGGCTAACTGAAGACCTCCATACCAACCGTGCTGACGTGGCGGAGATGGTCAGGAAAGTGCGGAGCCTCGGTATTCGCCGGGTTCAAGAATTGAAAGCCAAGGCAGCTGCCGGGACCGAACCGTGGACCCGGAAGCTGGCAGCTACCCTTCCCGACAGCACCTCGGTAGCCGAACGCAATACCTTGCTAGAGCGCGTTGCCATCTATAGGGATCACTGGCTCATCGCTACCGATCCCGATCCATTGGGCCCTCCCCCGGCCGACTACGAATGGGAACGCGCCCGGGCTAGGGAGTGCCGCACCGCCGAGCTGGCGCGTCTACAAAGCGTGCCTGTGGACATCGATGCGACAAATGCTACTCAAATTGCTGCCCATACCACCCTTACCAATGTCGGATGGGAATTTTAGAATGAAAGCGGAGGTGGTTCCGGTGGAGGACAATCCGATGGTTAAGCCGGTGCTCAACAGCGCGCCGCTCGTGGTGCTGACTACGTTGACCGTTGTGTCGCTGCTGTATGTCGTCGCCATCATGGCTCTCGCATGGCCACCAGCCCCGAGTGTTTGGATCGCGCTTGCTGTAGTAGCCGTCATTGCTGGACTCGTCAGTTGGCGTTGGTCCCTGCGGATTCAGAAAAGGAGGCTGTGGCAGCAATTTGCCAACAGGCAATGGGAATACCTGACCCGTCTCAAGGGTGAGCAAGAAACCACCACTGAAGTCACTGTTCTCGACTTCCAGGAGCTTCAGCCGACCGGAGTATGGGCCACGATCCGCTGGGAAAAGTTCGGCTACATCCAACTCGCCTGGATCGAACCGTGCAGCTTCTCTATCTGGCCGCAAGCTGTTCTCCTTATCCGCCCTGACCCGACTCAGATTCAGGTGGGGGCACCATGGCCACAAACCTACTACGTCCGTTCGCATGCATGTCTGGCCATTGCACCCGCATTGCTCAGTCCTTAGTCGAGGCGATTAGGAAAGCTGCACGCGTCTTGGGTAAACATGGCCCTCTGTCGCCGAACTCCGACCGCGACCAGCGTTCATGCTTAGCTACCCAAACTCCTTGGGGCAAGAGATAACAGGCTTCCCCGATTACTCATTCCGCGCAACGCGCCACTATTCGTGGGAAAGGGCTGTCATTGTCACCGGGCAAAGTAGCTGTTCGAAATTCGTGGTCGAGGAGGAAACAATACGATTGCGGAAGGATTCCTCAGTACCGACGTCTCTAGCTGTTGCATAAACCGGAGGTGTTGCACCGCACCGACCCAGCGACGCCGCCCTGGGTCAGAGGCATGGGCTGTCGGCCCTAGGATTGATTTCAGCAGTTGCTGGGTCAGATGACCTGTGCCGGCCGAGGAGAGTATCAATGTGCTTCCATTGGTTCCGATTTTGCTCCCACCGGATGCGCTCCGAGATCTTTCCTGACTCTCACCGCGAGACTCAACGGTCTGCTAGGTCTGGCAGTAGGATGCGCACTATGGGAAACATCCTGCCAGTCAACGCGGTTGTAATCAGGTTTGCACCAAATTCTCCAAACGGAATCCTGAAGCGAGCCATGACGGCAAGCAGACAATCCGGGTATTTTCGAGTATCCGTATTTGCGAGCCCGCCACTGCCTGGCGAATCGGAGGGTTCGACCATAGCCAGGTTGCTGGATGCCTCAGAACTTGGTGGAATTTCAACGACCAACAATGAAAAGTACTACCTCTGCGCTTCTGCTGGCGCCATTGAGCGACTGGGATTCATTTTCGTCAAAGACGACTATGCTGGCGAGATCCGGGAGCATTTCTCCGTTGACTTCGGCCGAGAACCATCTCTTGAAGACGCCCAACAACTAAGCGATACTTTTACTATACGGAAGAGGGCTTCATGACGGTCGTGGTAACCATTGACCCAAACGTTCGCGTCAATGGCAACAAAACATACGCGGCGTTCGAAGACGTGCGTGGTGGAGACGCGCACATTAACGATCATGTGCGCGTACAGGTTGATGAAACGGACCTTGTGGGCAATGGAGTCGTCAGTTCGCTCGATTGGGAATCAAGGCTGGTGTACCTTGAAGTCGACTGGTCATCCATCCGTCCGGATCCTACAGATGGTATCCTGCGACCAGAAGATCTCCCCGCGCTGCACCCTGACAGACGAAACTTTCCCGACGAGGACGTAATTTAACACGATTGAACCCGTCCTGAGGCTTCGACGACGACCCCAACTTATTCAAGCAATGTCAGGTGCTGATCGACATTGGCTAGATGCTTGTTGCTAACTTGCGATGATCGGGCCGCGCTTGTTGAATCGCGTTTGCTCCAAACTCCATCCATCCTCAACTTCGAGTGCGTTCCTCGCCATATCTCGAGACGGAGAACGACCTGGTGTCGCCAACCTCCCTCCATACCCTGGAGGATTCGTCGTCTCCAATACCGTCTTAGCCACCGACGTCACCCTGCCGAGTACGGACTTGGCGATGTCCACCCGTGACATCGGCTTCCTGTCGCGTGTACAGCGCAGGATCGAGTCAGCTTCGGCCTCCAGGACGGCGTCAGCCCAACCTGCCAAGTAGGCAACGGACTGAGCTCCTCGGTCAATCCCGTGGGCTCGAAGAACGACATAGGCGACGGACTCGGCTTCTATCTCGGCTAGACCTCGGTGTTCGGCGCTGCTACCGTACAGTGCGCCGATGGCGTCTCCGGGGACGTGCAGTGAGGCGTGGGCGAGTTCGTGGGC
Organism: Arthrobacter sp. Sr24; assembly: GCF_054511175.1. NCBI lineage: Bacteria > Bacillati > Actinomycetota > Actinomycetes > Micrococcales > Micrococcaceae > Arthrobacter > Arthrobacter sp. Sr24. The sequence goes on from NZ_JBTNDB010000012.1 coordinate 42,833, forward strand.
CAGCGTTGCGATGCGGTCCTCGGCTTCCAGCCAGGACCCGACGCTAATCAGTCGACGGGCGTGGTCGGTGTAGCCGTCTGCGAGTCCGGCCTGCTCCTCCGAAACGACAATGTTGTAACGGGCGTTTCTGGCCACTGCTATGAGAGATTCCCACAGGCCGGTGTAGACATCGACATCGAGTGGCGTTTCCTGCTGGCCGGGGATCGGGACAAGCAGCGGCTCCCCTTCAGTTTGGGAGACGTCAAAGACTGCTTGTCCACGCCATCCAACGATGCGGGACCGATTTATCCCATCACCAGGCTCGGCCAGCGCTCGCTCCTCCACGACAGAGCCGTGCTCAGTTTCTTTTGCATTGGTGATTCGTGCTGTTCTCGGAGCAATGACGTACAGGGCCCGTTCCCCTTTGAGAACGTAGCGGCCGTGGCGTTCCCACTCCTTGTAACCGGCGACGAGAGCGGGTTGTACGGGACCGCGCTGGGCCATTTGCATCATGAGCAGGGCGACGTTGCCGCCGGAGTACCGCCACATGGTCGCGGAAGCGTCAAGGAGTAGGTGCCACTGATTCGGATGGTCAACGGCGTCCGCGAGCAGCGCGTAGAGCCCTTCGGTAAGTTCTGCAACGCGTTGCTCGGGACCCGGATGAGATGCCGGCGGCGCCATTCCATTTCCAGTGGTGATGACCAGATGCGGTTTTACTGGTGCTGTTGGTGAGTCCATGATGACACTCCTTGCACTAGGTCAGGAGTCCGAGGTTCCGGGTTCAGGGTCTCGGGTCGTGGTCGGATCTCCCGACGACGGCGTGGTCGGTCCCGTGTTTGACTGGCCCAGCTTGCTTGCCTGCATGCCTGGTCCATCGTTGGGCAGTTTGCGGACTGGAGGTTCCCTGTGATGTTGCAGGCTCACACATCCTGCGGTGCGGGTTTGCTCCCGCAGCCGGCTGATACTGTGCTCGAGGCGTTCTTGGAAGCTCAAGGGGCCGAATCCGCCGTCGTCCTCGGTGTAGGAAGCCTGCTCTGCTCGCTGAAGCGCATACAACTCGGCGACGATGTCTGAATGTCGCCACCAGCAGTCGGGAATCACGGAGGTGGTCAGGTGGTAGCTTTCCACGAGCCAGCGCACCCACCGCCCAAGGTGTTCCCAAACGGCATCGGCTGTGCGGGGGTCCATGTCCCGCCACCGGTAGGTGATGGGAACTCTTTCGGAGCGCAGTCCGCGCGTTGAGCCGAAAAGCAGCGCGGCGAAGTTATCTTCCGCACCGTTTTCAACGTCGTATTCGAAGGATTCGTCCTCGTCCATGGTCATGCCTCCTGTTGTTCTGCGGCCGTGACCGCTTGCTGGTCGCTTTGTCGTTTGAGGTGCCCGGTCAGCAATTCGAGTTCGGTTTGTTCCTTGGAGCGACCGAGTTCTGCCGCGTCCTTGCGTTTGTGCCATTCGCGCAAGTCCAGCAGTATGGGCCTGCTTCGGCGGCCCAGCATGATGGCCGTCCCTGCTGGCAGCCTCCGGATCTCGTGCAGCGGGATAACGGGCGACTCTCGGATTTGCTCGCCGTCTTGACGCCCCTGCGCCGACCAGGAGCGCGTATTGAAAGTCGTTGTACGTTCCCCGATCAGACCGGCCAGTGCCCGGAGGTCGCGTTCGTCAGAGCCGCCTCCGAAGATGACCTTGATGATCGCCGCATCCCAGATGGTCGCTGCTTCATCCATGGACCATCCGGACCGAGCTTGGGACAGGGACTGCAAAACTACAAGAGTTGAGATGCCGATGCCGCCTCCATCAGAGAGCGCCACCGGCAGGCCTGGCCAGGGCGAGAGATTGGCGATCTCATCCAGGATCAGTGACAGCGGTGGGTCCAGCCGACCACCGGCCACCACGAAGGCCATTTCCCGGGCGGCATAGTCAATGTCGTCAATCAGCGCCGACAGGTAGGGCCCTGCTGCGGCCGCTCCACTCTTGGTTCCTATCAAGTACAGGGTGCCCCGTTGTTCAATGAAGGCCTTCGGGTCGAATTGTTCGCTGCTCCCTTTCGGGTCCAGAGCCGCGAGTACTTTCGGCGAGGACAACGGGGCGGCTGCGGCCGTCACACCGATCCATGAGTTGGAGGTGTTGCGTGGGTCATCGTCGATGATGCCCATTAGATCTGCCTGCCAACCGAGCGCAGCCTCCGGCCTGTCAAGTACTGCCAGCGCCTCCCTCGCAAGGACTGGGTTTGAGGCCCAGCGGCGAAAAGCCGACACACCGTCCCCGGACAGCGCCGCTGCGTGCAGCAAACATTGCAGCACTATCTGCGAGCGCTTTTGCCAGGCGACGTTCTCACCTTTGAGTGCACTGTCTGCTGAGATGACAAGTGCTCGTCGGCTGGCGACGTCGGGGTCTTGACAGCCACGGACCGGCGACCAGCGCAGTGTTGAGGGCAGCCCGGACATCCCCTGCGGGTCGAAGACTGTGACGGGGCGTCCGTTGGTGGCGCGGGCTCTCATGGTGACAACGAGGTTGTCGGCCCGGGTCGAGGTGGTGACGACGGCGCCGGGGGCGTCGAGGATGGCGTTGATGACGATGTAAAGGCCTTTGCCGGAACGCGGGGCACCTTGAATGACGAGGGATTCTTCGGTGGATACGTGAACGGTGACGCCGCGGGATTTGCCGATGGTCCAGGAGACTTCCTCCACTTTGGGGTCTTTCACTCCGGGATGCGTGTACCGCCCACGCTTCAAGGCTGCCTTGGCACCAAACTCACGGGCGATCTCCGCCCGCCGTGCGACGCCGTCGCGGCTAAGAATGTCTTGACGGAGCCATGCACCTGATTGGCGCCAGGTGCGCAGTCCCAGAACACCCGCCAGCGTAGCCAACACGACGACTACAATGACGGGGGCAATGAGCAGCCACAGCTGTCCGGCGCCGATGCTGCAAGACCCCGTAGCCGGCAGTATCCAACCCATGTGTCCGGTCAGGAGTCCGGGAAGCGCTGCCGGGCTAAAATCCCAAGGTGCCGAGGTGCCGCAGCTCGCGGAATACGCCAGATGCGCGGCTACTTGGATCAACAGACCAAGGACCACGTATATGGAGGTCGCGATCAACCCAATGGAAACCAACGGATTACCGTCATCCAATCGCCGCGGCATCAGAGCATCCTCTCATCGGTGCCAAACACGGCCAGCTCGTCCGTGGTGACTTCGTTGGCGACAATGAACGACCGATTCCCGACCTTCCACAGCCCCACACCCTTAGGCAGGTTCTCCACGTGCTCGCACTCGGCTTCGGTCAGCCCCAATGCTTCTTTGGTCAGCCGCATGGCGTCGTGCTTTTGCCGATATATGACCCTGGTGTCGGCCTCGGTGAGCAGGCCAAGTGCTTTTTGCCGCAGGCCGCTGGTGCTGTCGCCAATCTCGTTCAGATCGGCCACTTTGTGCATGATGAGCAGGTTCGAGATCCCGTAGCCGCGGGCCAGGCGCCATTGTTCGCTCATCTTGGCGAGCATGTAGGGGTCCGCGAGCATCCGCCAACCCTCGTCATAGACCACGATCCGTTTGGCTCCGTCAGGATTCGTCACGGCGGCCTCCAACCACGTCGCACCGCACGCAGCCGCCAAGGACAGCGCCTGTTCAGAGGCCCCAATCAAGGCGGAAGTGTCCATGACCATAATTGGGGCATCGGCGTCGAAGGCTACGGTTGAAGGTGCATCAAACATGCCTTCTAGGTCCCCTGACACTGTTCTCCGCAGCGAATGTCCGACGCCGGTCCCACCGTTGGGTCCGACCAGTGCGGCTGTCGCTGGGGTTGGGTTGAGCAGGTATTCCAGCACCATGGGTAGTGTCGGGGTGCTGTTGGCTGCAACGGCATCCGTCAACGCCATATCCAGGGCCGTATGTTCCACCGGACTCAACGGGATACCTGGTCGCATGAGTGAAACCAGAGCCACGAGCAGATGGCGACGGCGTTGCCGTACCACTGCCAGCCACTGCGAATCAGTCAATGCAGAGGATCGCGGCCCCGCGTCGAGAGGATTGACTCTCGTGGGCCGGCCGGGCCCTACAGAAATGACTTTGCCACCCGGGATGGCATTGGCAACCGGCACCCACTCACCCTTGGGATCAGATGCCACCGCAGCTTTCCGGCCCAGGGTGATGGAACGCGTCACCAGGGACTTGCCACACATGGACTTCCCCGTGCCGACGGTGCCAATAACGACAATGGAGGGACCACTGATGAAGCCCTTGTCGTACATGACCCACGGGTCATAGCAAAACGCTCCCGAACCAAACAGGTCCGTCCCGATGTACGTCCCTTCAGAGCCGAGACCGGATTCCGTCAGGAACGGATAGGCCGCTGCCATGGTCATCGTCGAAGCCCGATGCGGGGCGGGATGCACGCGGTGCGGCCCCCACAGGGAAACCCCGCCCCGCTTTCCCCAATCCGGCATAACACCGCGGCCAGCATTCTCGGCTGCTCGCTGTTCCCGTAGCTCACGCAAGGACAGCTTTGGTTCCATTGTCACGGAACGCTCGTTCCGACGTCGTACTTGCCGAGCTGCACGGTTCTCACCTGCAGGAGCAATACTGACCGCTGCCACATGCTTACTCATTTCAATCCCCTTCCCAAGGGCAACGCCCCCGCAATAAACGCCGCCCACTGCTGCCCAGCCATCAACCTCAACTCCACAAAGGAACCAGCGGCGGCAGATTCAAGTTCCTGCCGGCAGCGCGACAGCGCATCCAGCGTGTCCGCTGTGACAGTTACATAGGCGGCCGGGCGAACATCCCCATGACCAGCCACGATTTCATCCTCGCGTTGGGCCACTTCCTCCTCCTCAGCCCGCTGTTCCCGGGTCAACGGACGATCCAGACGAGCGTTGATGCGACGGCGAGTGTCATGGGCCTCCTGAGCCGAACGGATATCCCGCAGTGCCTGATCCGTGGGAACCGCCCGGATGACTTGTGTGATGGCGTGCCGGAACTCACCAACGTAGATCAGCGGCTGCAGGAACCCTGGATAGACCTGCTGCCGGGGCCATTCCGCGACCCAAAACGTTTGATGGAAGCCGGAATCAGTGCGCAGATAGGTCCAATGCTCCTCAGCGGCCATGGGCCCCGGCGACACACGCTCGATTCCCTTCCCAGTACCTGTCGCAGCAGCCCACCTCGCCACGGCAGCAGGGTCGAAGGAACCACGGACAACTGCTGTCACGGCCGCATCCGAGAGCCACTCCGTCACAATCACACCGTGGGTCTTCAGCCCAGTGGTGAAGGCCTCGACCTCCGAACGCAGCACGTGTTCCAGACCGCCCAGCGCTCCCCCGGCATCCTTGATCCGCCGTCTGGCCCTGGCCGTGTCCAGCACAATGGTCAAGATGATCTCATGACTCATGGAAGCGCCCGCTGCATCAATCAAATCCAGATACGATCTGTCGCCCCACTGCGCATCGGCAATGCGTTCAGGCGGAACCGCACGCTGATAGTAGGCCCGCAAAGCACTCGAGGGGTAAGGGACCGTGTAGTCCTGAATCGCGATCCGGGCCACGGCTGGTCTACTGGCCATGGCGGCCTGCACCCGTGACCAGGATTGAACAGCATAGGCCTTGTCGTCGCTGTCCATCAGCGCAAACGACGTGGTGGTGCACCGCAGAGACACCATGGCTTCATGCCCCTGTCTGTCAACGATAAACCCTTCGCCCGCCGCTGTGGCACAAAGTTCCAGACTGCCCAAGCCGCCTGGCAAGGCCACGGTTCCCACGCGACTTGGCTGCTCAGTACTGGCTAGGAAACGGGTCTCCTTGATGACCGCACGCAAGAAGAAAACCGACGCGGTGTAAGCCCACACCGGATAAGGAATGCGCCCATAGTGCAGCACACCAAACAACATCATTCCCAGCCAGATCGGCGCTGTGAGAATGAGGACGAGCGGGCCACCCAGCGCAGAGGCAATCGCCGCTATCAACATTCCTGCCGCGAGCAGTGACAACTGGTACCACTGCAAACCCATAAACAAGCCATGCCGTTCATGCCGAGGGAAGCGGACAGGTTGCAATACCCGAGTTTCTTCAGTCATGGCCTTCATCTCCATTTCGATAAGTGTTGCTTGGTGGCCGCTTACTTTGATCGACCGGGCGAGGACTGCTTACCGGCGTCGAACTTGGTGGTTGTGGCTTCGGCCCGGGAGTTGGTGCCGGGCGAGGGTGGTTCACTGGCGGCGCCGCCGTGTTTGGCATCGGGACAGGCGTCGGGTCAGACTGTGGCTTGCTGCCAAGCTTCCCTATATCACTCTGACTTTTCCCCGGGTAGCGGGAAGTCGTCGGCGCCCTGCCCGTGGCTGCGGGCATAGCGTGCGATGGGCCTGTTGCCTCTGGTGACTCAGGCCACTTGCCAGTGTCACCACCTCCACCTTTTGCAGCCGGCCCCGGTGGCATGGGCCACGCCTTAGCTGACGGACGATGCTGACCGGGTGTGGCTCCGGACGATGTCGGTGAGGGCTTCGAGCTCGCAGTCCACGGTTGGCCGCCAAGCGTCGCAGCCTTTTGATGCAATGGAATCGAAGGAGTACTGGACGCAACGGGCCTCGGTCCTTTGCTCCCTACTCCAGGCAAATGCATTTTGCCGCCAAATTGCCGGCCGAGTTGGCGGCCGGTGAAGTTCCCGGCTCGGCTGAAGACGTGTCCACCGCCGGCCATTTGGGCGGCACCTGCAATTTCTCCGCCAGCAAAACTGACAAGCTTCAGCGCCATCAAGGGCGCGCCACACGCCAGAACCATGCCAACAGCACCAGAAGCAAGACCGCTAAACGAGGTCGAGTCGGCGAAGAGCTTGACCGCTACGGCCAGCACAGTGGCCGCGAGTGGTTTGGCAATCAACAACGCGACCACGGTTTCGCACCAAATTCTGGTCCACGACTTTGTCCGCTCCCAAGGCAGAAGCATGATGGCCACCGGCGCGACCGCCGCCAAGACAATCAAGGCAAACGACCGGAAGATCATTGAGCACATGAGGATAAATGCGAGAATCCAGACGACAAGTACAGCGATGGCAGTGACAACCACGGCGCCACCAAGCCCACCCGTGGTTCCAGAACTGAGCGACACTATGTCCCATTCGCGCCCCGAACTTGCCGGTGCCCGCTGGAACCCAAACAATCGCATAAACACCAGGTATGGGTCCTTACCGAGAGTCTCCAAAAGTGCGGTTGAGGCCGAGTCAGTGAAACTGGAGAGTTTGCTCATCAAGCTCGTTGCCAAGAACACCAGCGGGACCGCCAGCGCTCCACCAAGCAGTGCCCGGCCGATGCGGCGTGGTTGTTGGCTGACCAAACCGGCAATCAGCTGCACGATCATGACCACCACCAATGGGGTCATCATCACCACAATCCACCAGTTGGTTAGTCCACTGACAATGCCCCATTCCGATGCATCTATGTCTGAGACACCGAAGGCTCCGGAGATGAACGACCACATCCATGAGGCCATACTTTCCAAAATCCCGGCAACATAGGACGTGACGGACGAAGCGAAATCATCGTTGGCTTGGGAAACAATGCCGCAGCCGGGCGGCCACCAGCCACCAGCACTGCACTCAACCATGGGCAACATGGCAAGGTCCTAGAATCCTAGGTTGAAGGCGTTCTGCGACCACAGAATGTAGCCGTTAATGCCACCCAGAATGGCCGCGACGGGACCTGTCCAGAGCAAGATCATGCCGCCGCCGGACGCCAGACGCGAGGACTGGCTGAGCTTGCCAGCCAAAAGCATGGCGGCACCAATGATCGCCACGATGGCGATCACGATAAACGCACCGACGAGGATTCCGCCGCCGATTTCTTTGAGGGACTCGAGGAATGGGAAGTTGGTGTTCGGGGTGATCCCGGGATCCACCGCTGCCAGATACAACATTGTGAACTCCATTCGATGGTTGTCCACGGGCGTGGACGCTATGTTCACTTGCATCATGGTTACGAGGAGGGAAATCCCCATGACCGCGGATGTCCATTGATTTGCCGACAGTGATGGAAAGCTTCGTCCACCGCGGCGTCGCACAGTAATGGGGGCCGAAACACGCCAACTAGCTTTCAGTTTGGATCTCTGAGGACATTCGAAACTCAACACCAGTTGGCATCAGCCAGCGTTGTTGTTCGACCTCATTCTTTCGGCTAAGGCATCGTCTGTCGCATGGCGAACCACTAACCACGGGTCGCTCACCGAGTAAGGAAGCGCCGCTGCACCCTCGGCAGTCAGAAGGGCGCTCCAATCCTTGGATCTGCAGAGGGTGCATTAGAAGAAGAATCTTATGTCCTGGGCATCGAGACAGTGTGCCGTTTCACGCCCGCGGTCAGGCCTCCGGACGGTTGTTACGAGACGGTCGACTTTCCGGTGAATGTCGAAATCTCTTAACCAGCAGGTCAGGGCAGGGTGCGCCCCGTATACCGACAGGCTAACGGGACACTTTGAGATGTCATTCCGGCCAGGCCCCTAACAGGACGTGTGAATAGCAGTGGTATATGGCCGGTTTTAGATCTTTATGTGGCATGGCGGAGGGCCTGAAGTCCGGTGGGTATGGATTGGGACGATGTCCGTTGGGCGACGGGTAACCGAAAACGGGAGCTCCCGGTGATGCCCCGGTCTCCCGTTGTGACATCTGCGGTATGGTCGCTGCCATTTTCTTACTATCGATCATTTTCGGTGCCCTTTCATGATCGCTTCCAATATCCGGGCGGGAGCGTGATACCGATACATCGGTGGCGGACCGCCTCGCCTAGCATGGACAGGGTGAATACCCGGAACCTCATTGCACGGATGGAACGCCATCAGATCGGCCTGTACCTTGTGGCGATCCTGATCGGTGGTGCTGTCGGATTCCTGGCACCCGGTTCGGCCGGAGCCTTGGAACATTCCATCAACCCCGTCCTGGGGCTGCTGCTCTTCGCGACGTTCCTGGGCATTCCCTTTGCCTCTATCGGGAAGGCCGCCAAGGACTGGCGGTTCATGGGCACCGTGTTGGTGCTGAATTTCGTGGTTGTTCCCCTGGTGGTCTTTGGCCTGACGCGTTTCATTGCCGGGGACCAGGCGCTGCTCCTCGGGGTCCTACTGGTGCTTTTGACCCCGTGCATCGACTACGTCATTGTGTTCACCGGGCTGGCCGGTGGGGCCAGCGACCGGCTGCTGGCCGCCGCACCTGTCTTGATGCTGCTGCAGATGCTGTTGTTGCCCCTCTACCTGCTGTTTTTCGTCGGCCCAGACGTGGTGTCGGTGATCGACCCGGCACCTTTCGTCGAGGCCCTGGTTGTCCTGATCCTCATTCCCTTGGCTGCGGCGGCGCTCACCCAGGCGTTGGCACGCAGGGCAGCGGCGGGCAGGATCATCATGGCAGTCATGCAGGCATTGATGGTTCCACTCATGATGGCGACCCTGGCGGTGGTCGTCGGTTCGCAGATCACCGGAGTCGGGCAGGAACTGGGCTCGCTATTAGTGGTGGTGCCGCTCTATGCCGCGTTCCTGCTGGTGATGGTGCCGCTGGGAATGCTGGCGGCCAAACCGGCACGCCTCGATGTCGCCGCCACGCGTGCCGTCGTATTTAGCGGTGCGACCCGCAATTCACTGGTCGTGCTCCCCCTGGCACTGGCACTGCCCGAACCCCTGGCACTGGCCGCACTGGTCGTGGTCACCCAGACCCTCATCGAACTCATCGGCATGATCCTCTACGTCAGGTTTCTGCCCCGAATCATTCCCACCGAATTCGGCCACCAACCCTCCTGAGTTCGCACATCCGGGCCACTGCCGCCAAACAAGTCACATTCGCGCGGACGGTCCGGCTTCCAAGGTTCCTCTGTAGGCACCTTCGAACGAACGGAGGAGTTTGAGTTTCAAAGGATTTTCGTCCCCTCATCCTTACAGACGCTCAAGCTGATGCAACCGGATTCACTACCCCGATTTCACGAAAGTGGTCTGGCACTGGATTTGATTGACAGTTCTCACGGGTAACGGTTTCATGCTTTGTTTGCCGCCGTCCCCCGCTCCTGCTGTTTGGGTGGGCAGAGAACCGTCCCATATGAGCAGAAGACGCAGCACTCCCCCACCGCTGGGCGTAGACGTTCCTCGCAGCCGGGGCATACCCAGAAAAACTGGCATGCGTCGGTCGGCATCTGAACGGCGGTGGCTACGCCGCACGACGGGCACGACACAACGGAGTTTAATTCGATGGACATCGTTCGGCACTCCATAGGTTTGTAGAAAATGCGGCTGACGTCCCCGGATGCTTGGGTGACCGGTCAGCCGGTGAAAGCGGGCAGGCATCGCAGAAAGACCGACCCTGCGACCATGACGTAGGCGACGGCCACGAGGGTGCCCGCCCACTCGGCGGCGAACCTGGCCAGGACCTGTGGTGCGGGAAGTACCAGTGGACGAAGGTGACGTTTTCCGAGTAGTCGGCGCGCAGTTCCTGAGAGAGCACCTGGCTGTTCTCCCGCACGACCTGTTGTTGGGTGGCGGCGGCGCCGGGGGCGGCGGTGGCCTCGGAGTCCGCCGCCGTGGAGTTTCCCTGGGAGATTAGGTAGCCAATGATGGCCGCGACAACAACGACGGCCAGCAGGGCCCAGACAACGATCTTGGGTTTTTCAAGGCGCGGCCGGCTGATGGTTCGGTGGTGCTCATGTGGTGTTCTGTTCCGTGGGCTGCGACCCGGCGGGCCGGGCAGGCTAGGAGGCGGGGGCTGGGTGGTCGCTGAGCGTGGAGGCTTGCGGATTCGTTGTGCGGATCTCTGGCCGGGGCGTCTGGTGTGTCTTGGTGCGGGCGGCGCGAAGGCCGTTGAGGATCACGATGACCTCCGCGACCTCGTGGATCAGGACGACGGCTGCCAGGCCGAGCGTGCCGGTGAGGGCCAGGGGCGGGAGGATAGCGATAATCAGCAGCGAGAGCACGATGTTTTGGTTCATGATTTTCCTGCCCCGCCGGGCGTGGGCGATGGCTTGCGGGATCAGGCGCAGGTCGTGGCCGGTGAAAGCGATGTCGGCGGACTCGATCGCCGCATCGGACCCGGTGGCCCCCATAGCAATCCCAATATCTGCGGCAGCCAGGGCCGGGGCGTCGTTGATGCCGTCCCCGATCATGGCCGTGGGCCGGGCCGCATTGAGTTCGTTGATGGCTTTCGCCTTGTCTTCGGGACGAAGCTGGGCGCGGACGTCTTGGATGCCGGCCTGGGACGCGAGGGCGTTGGCGGTGCGTTCGTTGTCTCCGGTCAGCATGGTGACACCGAGGCCCCTGGCGGCGAGGGTGTTCACAACTTCGGGGACCTCGGGACGCAGTTCGTCACGCACCCCGATGACTCCGACAGCAACGCCGTTCCGGTGGACGATGACTGCAGTCATGCCCAGAGTTTCCAGACGGTTCACCGCCTCGGTGAGTTCCCCAGCGTCAAACCGGCGCGGGCTGCCGACCCCGACGGTGGCCCCGTCGATGGTGCCGTGGATGCCGTGCCCGGCTTCTTCGGTGATGCCGGTGGCGGGCGCCATCCCGGGGGCTGCTTGGGTGATGGCGGCAGCCAGCGGGTGGGTGCTGTGTTGTTCCAGAGCGGCCGCCCACGCCAGTACCTGGTGCTTGCTGGTTCCGCCGACGGTGATCACCTCGGTGACGGTGGGTTGGTTGCGGGTCAGCGTGCCGGTCTTGTCGACGGCGAGGTGGCGGATTGAGCCGAAGCGTTCGAAGGCGGCACCGCTTTTGATGATGACGCCGAACTTGCTGGCAGATCCGATCGCGGAGACAACGGTGATGGGCACGGCGATGGCGAGGGCACACGGGGAGGCGGCGACCAGGACGACCAGGGCGCGGATGATCCATGTTTCCGGGTCTCCCAGCAATGAGCCGAGCAGTCCGACGAGTGCGGCGAGGATCAGCACGCCGGGGACCAGGGGTCGGGCGATGCGGTCGGCCAGTCGGGCGCGTTCGCCCTTTTCGGCCTGTGCCTGTTCGACCAGCGTCACGATCGTGGTCAGGGAGTTGTCGGTGCCCGCCGCGGTGGCCTGGACCTCCAGGACCCCGGAGTTGTTGATCGCGCCGGCGGATACCGCATCGCCCGTCTCGACGTCGACGGGGATGGATTCACCGGTGATCGCCGAGGTGTCCAGAGTGCTGCGTCCATTGCGGACGAAGCCGTCGGTAGCGATCCGTTCCCCGGGCTTGATGAGCAATATCTGGCCGACGGACAGCTCAGCGGCCTGGATCGAGGTGGCTTGGCCGTTGCTAAGCACGGTGGCGGTCTCGGGAACAAGCTTCAGCAGGGCCCGAAGGCCGTTGCGCGCACGGTCCATGGCCTTGTCTTCCAGGGCCTCGGCGATCGAGTAGAGGAACGCCAGGGCGGCGGCTTCTTCTACATATCCGAGGATGACGGCCCCCGTGGCACTCATGGTCATCAGCAGACCGATGCCAAGCTTTCCCTTGGCCAGTCCGCGGATTGCTCCGGGCACGAATGTCGCGGCTCCAAGCAGCAGACCGGCCCAGAACAGCATGAGCGCCGGCACCTCAGCCCCGCCCCACTGGCTCATCAGCCCGGCAATAAACGCGACACCGGAAGCGACCGGAATCACGACCCCGCGATCGCGCCACCACGGCGCGCTCTCCTCCGATTCGGTGTGCTGCTCTACAGGCTCATCATGCGCGCAACAGGAGGCACTCATGCCGTTGCCTCGTTATCGCAGCATCCGGGTACAGGGCAGCCGTGGTCCAAGCATTCGGCGTTCTCATCGACCGCCAGCGTCACCTCGATCAACGAGGTCAGAGCGCGGGCCAAATGGGGGTCGGTGATTTCATAGCGGGTCTGGCGGCCCTCGACTTCCCCCACCACGATGCCGCAATCCCGCAGGCAGGCCAGGTGGTTGGAAACATTCGAGCGGGTCAGTCCCAACTCGTGGGCAAGCTCGGCCGGGTAGCCGGGCCGTTCCAGCAGGGTCATGAGAATACGTGAACGGGTAGGGTCGGCCATTGCGCGGCCGATACGGTTCATCACGTCGAGTCGGGAAGTAATGGTCAGCATAGAGTGACTATACAGCTATGACTGACCATTAATCTACCGGCGCATGGTCCCTTGATGAGGTCCAGAGCGATCCATGTGTGGGGCCGGCTAGGAAAAAGTGGATCTCTTTGGTTCTGGCTGAGCTGACAACTGGATGAGGTAGTCGTTGTATGCATCCAAGTCCGGGGTGCCCTCCGTTGCTAGTTTCTTTTCGGCCTTGACCCAGCCCCGGGCTTCGTCGCGCTGCCATCTCACGAGAATATACAAGAGCATCAGCACTGAGGGCAATTCCCCGTAGGCCCATGCCAAGCCGCCGGCCACGGCTTGGTCTGCCATAGCGTCGACCTCCCACGAAGCTGGTGAGGTCGAGAAGAAGCTGACCATGGGTTTGGTGGACATCATGACAACGACGCCAAAGAAGGCGTGCAGCGGCATTTCGGCGAAAACGTCGATCATCCGACCGAAATGGGTCTGTCTCTTGGGCAGGGGGTCAGCAGAAAGTAGCGGGATGGTAAACAGAATTCCGGCGAAGAGGAACGCTAATTCCAGACCAACGTGCCCATACCAAGTGGGCAAAAGCCGGTCAGCTATTCCGGAGAAATAGACGCCATAGAAACTAAAGAGGAAAAGGGGGACCATGAAAGCAGGATGGATGGCCAGACGCCCCCAGCGGGACCGCAAGCCCCAGATTGCCACGCGCAGGACCGGCAGACCCGGTCCTCTATGAGGGGTCGCCCGCAGCAGCAATGTCCCTGGCGAGCCCAGGACCAAGAGAGGCGGAACGGCCATCATGAGGGTGAGCTGTTGGAACATGAAAATCGAAAACATGCCGAGGCCATAGCCTTCGATACCGGCACCCATGACGACCATCACGACCAAACAACCGCTCAGGAATGAGATGGTGCGAACCGGCGACCAGGCCCTCCCTTGCTTCCAGAGACTTATTGCCCCAGCAAGATAGAAGACTGCTGCCAGCAGCGCCAACACCGGAATCAGCGGTATGGGCTGCAAGTTTGGCGCAAGATATTGGACCATGGATGGTGCCAAGGTGGGCAACCAAACAGGACCTTCAATATAAAAGTCAGACATCGCCGTGCCGCCCCTCAAGCGCCCGAAGCCTAGCCTGGAGAGCCTGCGAGGCTAGCTGTGATCCACGACTGCCAACCGCTGCTGAGCGGTATGTCCGACATGCTTCAAACCGAGCTCCAACAGGATGCTGACATGGGAATCGGCCAAGGAGTAGTACGCCATTCGTCCGGAGCGACGGACCTCCACCACCCGGGAGGCCCTTAATAGGCGAAGCGCGTGGGAGACGCCTGATTCGCTGAGTCCAGTTGTTGCCGCTACATCGCACACGCACATTTCTCCGGAGAGGAGCGTGGTGAGTATCCGTACCCGCCCTGGATCGGAGAGGAGACCGAAGATGGCTGCAAGCTCCACCACATCGACGTCCCTGGGCATTTGGGACTTGACCAGTGCGACCTTGCCACCGTCCACCAGTCTGACGGAACATCCGCTGCTCACGCCCGTCATCGAGTCCCCTGCTTGGTCTGGCATTCCGGTCATTCACCAAGAGTACCCTCTCCTGCTAATGGTTCGCATTTACTTTAAGCAATTTCCCGAAACCTACTATCCCGACTGAAGGAAGCATATATTCGTGCCAATGCCGCCCTTCAATAATATTGTCTGAACAACTCTACATATATTCTTATGACGTGCTGGTGATCGCTGGTACTGCCTGCTCGATCCTGTTGGTCCCCGGGTAGGTCTAGATTGAGGAACATGAATGGCGTTGAAAGTGTCTGCACCGCTCATTAGGGGCGCAGCTCCGAGATTGTGGTGGCTGGCTGCTGTGGTCACCCTTGCCGTGTGCGCCGTTGTGGTCGCGACCGCTGTCGGGCGGCAGGGTCTTCCGGCCCTGATGCGTGACCCAGGAGCCTTTGTCCGGTGGGGATATGGGGTCGCAACGACGGTGCAAAATATTGCTGTCGCCTCGACCATCGGCGCCTTGATATTCGCAGCCTTCGTCGTTCCCCCCGCCAAACAAGGAACGAGGAAGAGGAATCCGGTGGCGGCTCTGACAGCCACCGGAGAAGAGCATCCCGCATTCACTCGGGTCATGATCCTTGCCACGGCCTCTAGCCTGCTGTGGACGTTCTCTGCCTTGGCAGTACTGATCTTCAGTTTTGCCAACATTGCAGGAGTCCCGCTCTCTGCCAGCAGCGATTTTGTCTCCAAGCTCGCTTCTTATGTCACGGACATCCCCACCGGAACCGCCTGGTTGTGGGTGGTGATCATTGCAGCGCTGGTGTCCACGCTGACATTCGGGGTCCGTTCAGGGGCTGCTCTGGCAGGTACGGCAGGTCTTGCCCTGATGGGCTTGGTGCCAATGATCCTGATAGGTCATGCTGCCGGCGGCAGCGACCATGAGCAAGCCGTCAACTCGCTGGGCTTGCACTTACTGGGAGTGACTTTGTGGTTTGGCGGACTGCTTGCCTTGATGGTTGCCGGATCTGCCTTGGGAAAAGACACCGCCCGCGTCGTGATGCGATACTCCACCGTGGCAGGCTTCGCTTTTGTGATAGTTGTCGCCTCCGGAATTATCAATGCTCTCATCCGGATCGATGTCCCTGCTGGGCTTGCATCTGCCTACGGGGTTATCCTGCTGCTCAAAACCGCGGCCACGGTCTTCTTGGGTTTTGTTGGATTCCTGCACCGGAAGTGGATTATTCCCGCTCTGGCTTCATCGAAGAACCAAGGCCGGACCCAGCCTCTGTTCTGGCGCCTCGTGCTTGTGGAATTGCTGATCATGGGAGTCGTCAGCGGCCTCGCTGCAGGATTGAGCCGCACACCTCCACCTGGCGGGGAGGACATCAGCCCGGCGTTGAGCCCGGCCGAAGTTCTCACCGGATATTTGCTGCCGCCGGATCTGACCGTCGAGACCTGGATCACGGTATGGAGGCCCGATTGGCTGTGGATTGCCGTGACCATCGCTGCAGCCTACCTGTATCTGCGTGCCATCCGCGTCCATCGGCTCCGCGGTGGCAGCTGGTCATGGGCTCGAAGCCTGTCATGGCTGGCGGGTCTGGGACTGATGGTGTTCTTCACTTCCGGCGGACCCGCCGTCTATGGTCGTGTCCTGTTCAGCGCCCACGTGCTCGACCACCTGGCGCTAACGATGATTGTCCCGGTGCTTCTCGTCCTTGGGTCCCCGCTGACTCTGGCCCTGAGGGCTTTAGAACCCCGGACGGACGGCTCGATGGGGTCTCATGAATGGATCGCGACAGTCACCCAATCCCGGGCGTGGACACGTGCGACGCATCCCGCGGTCGCTTCAGCGGTCATGGTCGGGTCACTGGTGTTCTTTTACTATTCCGATGCTTTCGGTTTTGCCCTCCGGCAACATGCGGGCCATGAGCTGATGAACGCCTATTTCGTAGCTGTCGGATGTTTATTCGTCCAGTCCATGCTCGGCACTCGCCCAAACCCCTGGCCGATGGCATCTTACCGGGCGCGCGTCGTCCTGCTTGTAGCAGTGATGGCGACCCAAGGAGTGATGGGGGCCGTTCTTGGCTACTCCAGAACCCTTAGGGAGCCGGAATGGTTTCAGAGCCTGGGAAGAACCTGGGGCCTGGCCCCCCTGGCAGATCAACAAGCAGCAGGAGTCATCCAGTGGGTAGTAAGTGCAGGAGCAGTCCTCACGATCATCCTTCTCATATCCATCCAAAAGTCACGTTCGGGTCCCGGAAAAGAACGCAAACACAATTCAGATCATGCGCCGAGAGAACCATATGCTGGGCCGCACCTGAGGAAGAAGTCACATGCTCCCCAGTGAACAAGTTTGGACGCGCCAAGCACTTAACCACTATGGCTTCCACAACTCAACGACTTCCCCTATCGACTTGGAGATGAACTCATGAGCGGTCACGATCACGGAGTGGCAGGCACCAGCCAGCGAGGCAGACTCATACTTGTCTTTGCCATCACCTTCACCGTCATGATTGCAGAAATCTTCGGATCCATTCTGACCGGAAGCCTGGCCCTGCTGGCCGATGCCGGGCACATGTTTACAGACTCAACAGGACTCTTGATAGCGTTGATCGCGGCGTCCTTGGCGCTAAAACCAACAACCTCAACCCGCACTTGGGGCTATAAACGCGCCGAGATCATTGCCGCTGCCGGACAGGCCTCGCTGCTTTTGGCCGTCGGGGGATTCGTCATCATCGAAGGCATCCGCAGACTCTTCGAACCGCCAGAGGTGGGGGAGTCAATGATGATTTGGTTCGGCGTCATCGGCCTCATCGGTAACGTTGTCAGCCTTGTCATTCTTTCTTCGGGACGCAACCACAACTTCAACATGAAAGCCGCTTTCCTGGAGGTCCTCAACGACGCGTTGGGATCCGTGGCGGTCATTGTGGCCGCCATTGTCATTGCAACCACCGGGTGGCTTCAGGCAGACGCCGTCGTGTCGTTGCTGATCGGGGCCTTGATCATCCCGCGGACAGTGAAACTGCTCCGGGACACCATCAATGTCCTGATGGAAAGCGTCCCCAAAGGTCTTGACCTTATGAGCGTGCGTGAGCACATGCTTGCCCTTCCCCACGTCCTTGATGTCCATGACCTGCATGCAACCTTGGTGGCCTCCGGTACGCCGGTGCTCTCCGCACACGTCATTGTTGAGGACTCCTGCATGACCAACGGTCATGCCGAAACCCTTCTGACTGATCTGCAGCAATGCGTTGCCGAACATTTCGAGATCAGCATCGAACACTCAACGTTTCAAATAGAATCCTCAACCCACCGAGACCAAGAAAATATCCATCACTGACGACAACGAGGCCCTCGACCTCAACTACTCCCGCAGACACATCCAAGACAGTCGGATTGGTTGAGGCCGCCGCGCAACAGGGCAAGTATGAGCAGATGTACAACAAGATGTTCCAGACACAGGCACAGTGGGGAGAGCAGCAAGAAACCAGGGCACCCCTGTTCAGGACGTTCGCGCAGGAACTGGAGTTGGACATGGTCGCCTACGATGTCGCGGTCGCGGATGAGAAGGCGAAAGACAGAATCCGTAAAGACATCGCCGATGGTAAAGCCCTCGGCGTGACAGGCACACCGACCTTCTTCCTCAACGGCGAAATACTCGAACTCACCAGTGAAGCAGATTTCCGCCAACAACTCACCGAAGCAGCACAATAGGCCCCGCTCGCCCCGATAGCTCACACGACCACCCCACTGCGGTATTTCTCGATGGTTGGAAACCGCACCGCCCGGAAAGGAATAGTTCCCCATGTCTCCAGCTGGCGCACCGTTTCGTTTTCCCCGGGCAGCGATTATTGCTATAGCAGTCCTGGGATTGCCTGCAGCAGCGCACCTGATGGCAGGAGGCGAGCTGCCCTCACCAGCAATTCTGGCTGCTTTGTCCTGTGTCGTCTTCCTCTCCGCGGTTCTCCTGGCAGGTAGGAAAATGACTGTCCCGGTGCTCGTGGTGTACCTGGCCGCGGGCCAGACTTTCCTGCATTATGCGTTCTCCGCACTTTCTCGGGACCGCGATGTCTCGTTCGAAAATGGGGCACATCACGCCATCGTGAGGACGGCAATCGCAACGGTCCCGCATGAGCACCTCACGGCCGCGGATTCGCCACTTATGATGACCTTGCACACCGCTGGGACCATCGTCGCTGCACTGGTCTTGGCGTGGGGCGAGGCGGCGCTTTGGGCGCTTGCACGCTGGCTTTGTCCGCTGATTGTGGTCCCAGAAGTTTTTTCAGTTGCTCCAGCTTTCCGCGCCCTGCCTCAACAATACGGCGCATTCGCACGGCGATGGAGGTATCTCGGCAAACCTTCTATGCGTGGTCCCCCTCTCTGGAGAGCGCGTCTGCCCGCGTAGCCTGCCCGGCCCTCCGTAGCGGCAACCATGATTCCTGGACGTTTCCTTGTACGTGGGTGCTACGACGTCCGGCCACGAGGAGCACGCGGGGAACGCGGGGAACGCCTTGGCACTAGCCTGACAAATCATCCAGTGAACCACACAACAGAATTGCAGAAATACACGATGAAAACACGCCCCATTCGACGCTACCGCCTCCGTCTGGCCTTGGCAGCGGCCATGCTCATTCCGGCTTTCGCAGCCGCCCCCGCACTTGCCCATGACGCTCTCGAGTCCACCGTGCCAGCCAGCGATGCCACAGTCGCCGTCGCTCCCAGCTCAGTCTCCCTGACACTGTCCAATCCCCCGGCCGATTCCGACAGTTTGAAACTCAGTATCATCACCGTCACCGACGGAGAAGGAAAGACCGTCAGCGACGGCAATGTCACCATCCAGGGCCCCACACTCTCCACCGCCATTACTCCGGGAAGCAATGGACAATACAAGGTGCTGTGGCGTGCAGTTTCCTCAGATGGGCATCCCATTGAGGGGAACTACGCTTTCACTGTAGAAGACCCGAAACAGATTACGGCGGTCACGAAAGCGCCAACCGAAGCACCAACCGAAGCTGCGGCCGAGGGGAGCCCTACGGCCACTACCGGAGCTGGAACTGCCGCCGAAGAACCGGCAGCATCCAACGCTGGGACTTTGGTGTTGGCCATCGGCATACCGGCCGCCATCCTGGCTGCCGCACTTGTAACGTTGATCATCGTTCGTCGAAACTTGCGTAAAACCGAGGCGTCCTAGAGCAGGCCCATTGGCGTTCTCAAACACGTCCTTCGGACGTTAACGGTGAACGGCCGATTCCCGGGCAAACTCTCAGGGATCGGCCGTTTATTCGCGCACGTCCGCCGTGCGACGGCTATTGAGATATCGAGAAACACAACCTCCAAGGACGCTAACGGCCATAACAACGAAGGCACCCACACCGACACCGAAGAGAATGGTCGGCAAAGAGGTACGGGAGCCCGATGATTCGGCTGAGATGATGGCGAGCCAATAGAGGACAGTGACCAACAACCAGGCTGCTCCACTGAAGGCTGTGAACCGCGACCACGCCGCGAACCAGCGATGGCCGCCCTGATAAGAGAAGGCCACTGCCACTGCCGCGATCCCCGCTGCAAGCAACAGCTGGGCTCCAAAGAAATAGGCTGTGGCGATGAAGCCCACAGGAATGCAGAATCCTCCGATGAGTAAAAGCCGGCGGACGCCCAGAGGCATTTTGGCTCCGCCGACGTCCTCCCCACTAAGGGTGGCCGGAGCTGGCATTGCGTTGGGGTCTGGGGCTGAATCGTTCATGAATCCTTACGGGAGAGTGGCGCTGGAGAGAGCTGTAGAGCGTAATCGTCTTCAGGGCGACGTTGGGTAGATCCACGTTGGCCGGCGCTGATGCCAGGGCAGAGAAAACACTTGTTGAATCAAGTGATCTACGCACGGTCAACGCATTGCTCTGTGCTCATTTGCCCCTCACAGGCTCCGCCCAGATTACTAAGCGAAAATATAAGACATATGAGCATATGTTCATACTACCGCCGTCGGATCGCTCAATCCGAGGTTTATACGCACGATGCGGAAACGATGGTGCAGCCCTGACCATCTCCAGGGACAGCCAGCTTCCATCCGTACCGTGTTTCTGTAACCGACGCAGCGGCAGTAACTCACCAAACAAGGCTTATCTGAATTGATATGCCCGTGTGCCGTTTCGCCAAACCCCGCCGGCGGTCCACGTTCAATTAGCTCCTAGGCGGGGGTGGAGGACCCACCAGCGGTGCGCTTGCGTACCTTGGGGTGAAGCACACTGAACCGACCACCGTGAAAGCGTCCGGTCCTTAGGTGTGCCGGGCTGATCTCTCGCCCGAATCCGACAGCTAACTTCATCGGCGCGAGAGGATTACCACCATGCAGTCCCATAGCCAACACGGCCGCCGCCGTGCCCAAACGCCCGCCCCGCCTCCCCGAAATCTGGGACACCACTGGTCCAGGCCTCCCATCTCCGTGTCGAAGCCTGGCCGTCTCGGGCGACGGTTTAGCGCCGTCGCCGCCTCCGGATTCATCGTGGCTGTCACTCTGACGGCCGCTCACGCTGGCGTTGCCCACACCCCCGACACTTTAAAATCAGCCACAGCCGTAGCGGCGAAAGAGATCCCGCAGGTGACTGCCAATAAGGACGCGGCCATCAGTTTCGATACGCCAGCCATCACCAGCAAACCGGCACCGCCGGAGTCTCCCGCCCAAACCCAGGCCAGCCCGCTGCAAGCTGCACGGCCGGCCCCAGTGGCGACGACGCCGGAGACTTCGTCAGCGACTTTGCGCCCGCCGCTGGCGGCCATGAGCGTTAACTCCCCCTTCGGATATCGGTCCAATCCACTCTCGGGCGCCAGCGGAGAGCTGCATACCGGCTTGGACTTGGCAGCCACATGCAATACCCCGGTCTTCGCGGCCGGTTCCGGAACAGTCACAGAAGCTGGATGGAGCCCCTACGGGGGAGGAAACCGCATTGTCATCGACCACGGCAACGGGATCCAAACCACCTACAACCACCTCGCTGGCATCGGACTTAGCGTCGGACAGCAAATCACTCAGGGAAACGAGGTGGCCGGGGCTGGTACAACGGGGAACTCCACCGGTTGCCATCTCCATTTTGAAGTCATGCTCAACGGTCAAACCGTCAACCCGGATCCTTTCTTGTAAAACGGCCCCGGGGTGGCATCACCCCGCTCCGGACTGTGACCGGTCCGGAGCGGTACGACCAGTTTTCGCGTGGCCAGCCCATGGACGGACCGCCCCTGGCATGGCCCCAAAAGTGTAGCCGTCCTGGAACGAGGGCAGGGTGAGCCTTATGCGGCTCAGATCATGGAAGATATACCCAGCCTGCCAGCGCCGTCGAGGTAGGTAAGCGCTGTCGTGGCGAGCGGGCGCCTATTGTGCTGCTTCGGTGAGTTGTTGGCGGAAATCTGCTTCACTGGTGAGTTCGAGTATTTCGCCGTTGAGGAAGAAGGTCGGTGTGCCTGTCACGCCGAGGGCTTTACCATCGGCGATGTCTTTACGGATTCTGTCTTTCGTCTTCTCATCCGAGACCGCGACATCGTAGGCGGCCATGTCCAACTCCAGTTCCTGCGCGAACGTCCTGAACAGGGGTGCCCTGGTTTCTTGCTGCTCTCCCCACTGTTTCTGTGTCTGGAACATCTTGTTGTACATCTGCTCATACTTGCCCTGTTGCGCGGCGGCCTCAACCGCCAAAGCGGCGGTGCCGGAGTTTCGGTGCCCGGGTAGCGGGAAGTAGCGGTTGATGAAGGTTACCCGGTCCCCGAATTCCTTCTTCATTTCCTCTACTACGGGATACATGGCACCGCAGGCTTCACATTCGAAATCGAGGAATTCCACGAGCTGAGCCTTCTCTGTGGCAGGTGTCGTGAGTTTGTGGCTGTCCTCGCGGACGAGCTGCACGTCGGCGGAAGGCTGCGGGGTCGCGTCCGGGGCAGAGCTGGGGGCAGGCTGGATTGTTGTGAGGACTGCGTACCAGATGAGTGCGGCTGCGACGATCGTCCCCAAGATGATCCATAGAACTATTCGGGCTTTCTTGGCTCCGTCGATGGCAGAGGGGGGCGTTTTATTGGACTTCTGTGACATTGTGGTTGACTGCTTTCTTGATTGTGGTGGTTGGCGGATTCACTGCCGTAGGTAAAGGGTTCGAGCCCTCTATCTCCGTATTGTCCGACTTTTCGATTGAAGCTTTATAGCGTTGGGGTGTTCAGAAATACGTGAGAGAAAGCGAAGAATATACTGGCGGCCACGCCCAAGTAGATTACGGCGACGAGGAGCCACCCAGCGGGACCGACGAATCGTGCCACCTGGGCGGGGACCTTGATGGCTCCCTGCATGATGTTGCGGATAGTGAGCCAAATGAACAGGGGAATCATGACTGCCCAGACGACCATGCACAAGGGACACAGGACGTGGATGGAGTACAGGGCTTGGGACCATAGCCATGTGGCGAAGGCAAAGCCGAGGGTTACTCCGATCTGCAGTCCTATCCAGTACCAGCGTGCGAATACTGCTCCGGAGATCAGTGCCATTCCGGTGGTGATGATGATGGCGAAGGCAACGATTCCTATGAACATGTTGGGGAAGCCAAAGATGGAACTTTGCCACGTCTGCATGACCTTTCCGCACGAAATCCACGGGTTGATGTCACAGACTGTTTCGTAGCCCGGGTCATTGAGAACTTCGAGTTTTTCCAGAACCAAGGCCCAAGAGGCAAGCCAGCCGATGGCTCCGGTGATGAGAAGTAACCAGCCGAACGGTTTGTTGCGAACCAGTCCTGAAAGATCGGACTGTTGTGGCGGACCCGCTGCGGGTTCGTCGCCGAAGTTCATCTTCCCGGTAGGAGCGGGGTTGGTAGTCATGGGAGCAGGAGTCTTTCAGGTCGATTTATCTGATGGGGATGGTGTTCATACTGGTGTCAGGAAAGTGCCGGCGAGGTTTTGCAGTTGGTAGATCCATTGCATCCAGAGGCCGGTGACCATGAGGGCACCGAGAAGGATCAGCATGCTGGCGCCAGCGATGTTGACGATGCGAATGTGTCGGCGGACGAAGCCCAAGATGGTGGATACCCACCCCAGCCCAAGGGCGACGAGCAGGAAAGGTATGCCCAAACCAAGGCAATAGACAAAGGCCAACAGGGCGCCTCGCCAGGTGCTGCCAGAAGTAACGCTCAATGCTAAGACGGCGCTGAGGGTGGGTCCCATGCAAGGTGTCCAGCCAAGGCCAAAGACAATACCCAGCAGTGGCGCTCCGCCCAATCCGGTGCGACGGGTTATGGCAAGTTTGCGGTCTTGCTGAAGCCAGGAGAATTTCCCCAACATAACCAAACCCATAACAATCACGACAAGACCCAGCACGCGCATCAGCGGGTCTTGCCAGCGGAGGAGCCACGAGCCCATCATTCCGAACGCGGCGCCGTAGAGCGTGAATACGGCTCCGAATCCAAGGATGAACAGTCCAACCCCTGCCAGTACACGTCGTCGGTTTTTTGGTTGGTTGGGGTCAGTTAGGCCGGAAACGTAGCCGAGATAGCCGGGCACGAGCGGCAGAATGCAAGGCGACATGAACGAAACGATGCCAGCGATCAAGGCTAGTGGTATCGCGATAAGCAGGGCGCCCGAGGTTACCGTGGTGGCGAAGAACTCTCCGATGTTCATCGGGTTACGAACTGACCGGGCGGAAGGTTTTCCCGCTGTCGGTCGAGACTTGGACACCGGTGGGAGTAGAGACCCAAATGGTGGGTTTCCCGGTGCTGCCCTCCACTGCGGTGATGGCCTCGATCTGGCCAGTGACTGTTCCTGTGGCGGCCCACGTTAGTCCAGTATCGGTGGAGAGGAAGACGCTGCCGTCCGTGGCGACACCGACCGCATTGGTGGGGGCCTTTTCTCTGGGAGTGGCAATAGCAACAAACTGAATATTCGGGCTTTTCGGTACAGATTGCCACGTAGTTCCACTATCGGTGGAGCGCTGTAGGCCGTCTTGGGTGGTGGCCAATACCACCGTGGAAGCCGGGCTGCCTGCCAGCACGGTGGGAGTGAACGTCGTTGCTGAGGTGGTCCAGGTGATTCCGTCGGTGCTGGTGCGCAGCTGACCATCGAAACCCACCAGTGCCTCACCGCTGATGGTCAGTGTGTGGAAGTCGGACTGGCCAGCCCTGGAGACCGCCTGCCACGTTTTTCCGGAATCCGTGGATTGTATGAGCCCTACCGGATTGGGCAGGGATGAACCAGGGCCGGGGTGACCGGAGGCGTAGAAGGTACCCGGTTCTGCTGCGGCAGTGAAGCCCATCAGATCGATGGTGGTCTCGCTAACCTTGACAGGGGCATTCGCCGTGGTGTCATAGAGCCCGTCGTGGGTGGCCAGCAGGATCTTGGTGGTGGTCGGGTCCACGCTCATGCCATGGATATGGCCGAAACCCTCAGCTGTGTTGGGGGCGGAACTGGTCGGCGGGGTTGCAGTTGAGCATCCCACCAAGAGCAGGGGCAGCGACAGAAGCATAGCGGCAAAGGGGTTGCGGGCGCGAGCAAGGATGGGGCGGTGTTTCAAGGGGTACTCCAAAAAATGAGGACGAAAGACGAACTGAAGAAAGGAGGTCGCCGGCGGTCCACAGGCGGTGAGGACCGCCGGCGTGAGTGGGCTTGCCTGGGTACTACAAGGAGGTGAGCAAGTCCTTCATGTGATTGATTTCGGTTTCGTGGGAAGCAACAATGCTCTTCTTGGCCAGGGCGACAGGGTCAGCGTTCTTGCCGTCAGTGGTTTCTGTTTCAGCCATCTCGACAGCGCCTTCGTGGTGGGCAATCATCTGAGTCAGGAACAGTTTGCTGGCCGCTGCACCCTGTGTGGCGTTGAGTTTATCCAAGTCCATGGAGTGGGTTCCGGACATCTTGGAGGAATGTCCCCCCGCCGTCCAGCCAAGGCGGTCATCTTCACATTGTCCGGGTCCTGGGCTGCTCTGATTTCCTGCGCAAGTGCAATGATCTGTGGATCAATCCCGGTCTTGACGAGCATGACGGCAACGACAGTGACTGCCATGGTTAATGATTTTTTTCAAAATGAACGGTCCCCTTTTCCTAAGCTTTTCAACATGTCGCAGGTGCCCTCGTTGTCGAGGGCGCATCAATGAGGACCAGTGAGTTCCACCGGTCGATTCTTAGGTTTACGTTCTGTTAATAGAAAGCTGAGTCAAGGATGGCGGATCAGGACTGCGATCCGCCGACTTGTATCCTGGTGCAGCACGGTAGATCGCCCCAAGGGCAAGATGTGCAAGGGTACCTGGTAGGGGAATGCTTCCCACGGTTGATCCAATCAGGGGCACACACCCCTGATGCATGTCCATGGAAGCTGGACAGTCCGCCGAGGAGCAGCCGCAGAGCATCCCGTACTCGGTGGCATTCGGTGCGGAGACACCATCGGTAGTGCCATAGGTAAATCCGTCATAGGGTGTGGCGGACGTGGACTGGACCATCACGCCGGGGGTCGCACCCGCGCTGACTATGTTGGGCGGGATCATGGGCCCGACTGACATGCTGCCGATCATGTGCATGCCCAATATCCCTCCAACGAGGGCGAGAACAATGACGACCAGTCTGCTCCAGCGCAGGGAGGGCCGCATTGCGAGCAGTTCATGATGAAGGCGCATCGCGGGTCCTTTCTGCCAGTGGGAGCGGTTATGTTCCTGTGCAGTCTACTGGTGCAGACTGGGTGAATGCTGCAAAAGTAGTCAGGGCACTCTTGGTCTAGCATCCTGACTGCACCGTCCATGATTCCCGTGATGGGCCATTACCTTGGGACGTGGCCGCGAAGAGTGCCTGGCATGGCTCCAAGTCTGCGAGGATGTTCGCTCGGTATTTATTTGTTACAGGCTTGGCGGGAGTTCGTTGTAAACGGTTTCGCGGCGTCGGCATGCTTCAGCGCAGACCCGGCAGTGTTCGTGCATGTTCGCGTGCCGGTAACGTTCATCAGCGCATGCCTTGCACGCGGCGGTACACGCCGGCAGAACCGCTTTTGTGATGTTGACGTGGCAGGAATGGATATTTCGTTTTCCGCCCTGCCGCTGTTTCGCCGGATAACCAGACATTGGCCCAGCCGCGGTTATGGAGACATGTCTGGTCCTGCTGACCCGTGGCGGTGCCTTGGTCAGCGTGGGCTTGCCCCACCCAGAGCAGTCTCTCGCCGTGCAGGTCCTGCAATTTTCCAGCACTGGCAAGCGGATGCTCGGTTCGTACGTGGGCGACGCCGCATAGTAGAGAGTTCCGGCCCTTTCTGCCCGCGCCGGGGAGAGTCTCATCAGCAAACGGCCATTAGACGCAAACGCTCCAGCTCTGAGTACTGGAGCGTTTGAAGCAGGAAGTGTGGGTCAGGTAAACAGTTGCTCGCCGATAAACCCTCCCTCGCCGCAACCGGGCGGAATCGCGAACACGGCAGAGCCGATGGGCACGGTCCACGTGTTGAGAAGATCCAGCTCGTCCAAGCGTTTCTGGATGGGCGTGAACTGCTGTTCAACGTCAGCTTGGTACGAGGCAAAAATGAGCCCTGACCCGGAGATGTCCCCGGGACCCGGTGCGCCGTCGTAGTTGTAACCACGCCGAAAAATCCGCTGCACAGGGTTCTCGGGCCGTGCCCGGCGCATGTGCGCAAAATCCTCGATGACCGGGAACCCGGTGGAATTCAGCGCCTCGAAATCCGGTTCGTCGAATTCATCCGTACCGGTCACCGGAGCCCCGTTGTCCATGCGTCGGCCCACGGAGGCGTCCCGCCCCGAACGGTCCAGCTCATCCCAGGTGTCCAGGTTCATCTCGATGCGCCTGATCACCAGCGACGTCCCGTTCTCGATCCATGGCGAAATCTCCTCCCGGCCCCACACCACATCCTCGTGCCAGCCGGTGTCCAGTGGCGGGTTCGCCGTGCCGTCCACCTGACCAAAGAGGTTCCGCATGGTGGTGCCGGGTCGCTCCGTGCCATGGGCGCGGCGGAAGCCCTGCTGGACCCACTTCACCGTGGCAAAGCTGCGGGAGTCCTTCAGCAGCATTCGTTGGGCGTGGGCCACGGTCATCGGATCGTCGGAACATATTTGCAGCAGAAGGTCGCCGTCGTTGAATTCCGGGCGCAGCCTGTCAATGGAAAACGCCGGGAGCGGTTTGAGCCAGGCAGGCTTCTGTTGGGTGCTGGCTATCTCCACCAGCCGTGGGCCGAAGCCGAACGTTACGGTCAGCCGGGCCGGGCTGGCCGCGAGTTCGGCTTCGGTGTCCGCCAAGGCACCCCGGCCTTGGGTGAGGCGGGCGGCGTCGTCCGTCAGCAGCCGCAACAGCGCTTGGATCCGGGCGAGGGGTAGTTCCGGGTGAAGCTCCAGTGCCACAAAGGCCGCGTGCGACTGCGCATTCGTGCTGATCCCGGCCTGCCGCGCCCCGTAGAAGGGCACCGTTGCGGACCCGTGCAATGCCGTGTCAGACGGCGGCACCCCGTCTTTTTCTGCGCCGCCCGGAAGCAGCGTTGCCGCACCAGCCAGGGCGCCAATCCCGACGGCCGCGCCGCCGAACAACAGGTGTCGTCGTGGCACGGCACCCTTGGTCGTGGTCTCGGATTTCGGGGCCATCCCGGTCGTGGTGGGTTTCGTCATTTGGCATCGGCTGGGGTGGGGCCATCCATACCTTCATGGTCCATGTTCTCTTGGTCCGTGCCTTCTTGGTCCATGTCCCCATAGCCCTCATTGGCGCCGGAGAAGTCCTTGACCTGGGCGGTGAAGTTCAGGTCGTCACCGGAGGAAAGCTCGAGCTTGATGGTCACATTATCTCCGGCTTGCAGAGGCGTGGCCAGGCCCATCATCATGATGTGCTCGGCCCCGGGTGCCAGGATAACTTCGCCGTGGGCAGGAACGGTGAGACCGCCCTCCTTGGGCCGCATTTTCATGGCCCCGTCAGTGCTCTTGACGGTTTCGTGGAGTTCGGCCGTTTTTGAGGCGGCGGAACTGGCACCCAGAATGGTGATGTCTTGGCCGGTGAGGTTCTTGATGGTGCCGAACGCGGACGACATACCCGAATCCATGGCCTTCGCCCAAGTCTCGCTGACCACCAAGGTGGTGACGGAGGCCACGGGGCTGTCCGAAGCTGAGGCAGCGGCACGCTCTTCGTCATAGGCCCCACAGGCTGTGAGGGCCAGCGACGCGGCCGCTGCCAGTGTTAGCGCGGTGAAGCGCAGGGATTTACCGTTGGATGCGATGGATTTTTTCATGGTGTTGCTCCTGTACGAAATGCCGGCGGGGCCGCGGTGTGCAGCCTCCAGTCGGGAAGATTGGCGATTAGTTGGCTTGTTTGGTGGAGTGCCGTGCGCGCCGGATGACGATGAAGGCAACGTATGCGCCCAGTCCAACTGCCGCCCCGATTCCCACGGGGATGAGTTTCTCGGCAGGCGGCCGTGGACTGCCATCTTGTGGGGAGGGCGCGGCGACGGCCGGGGTGGCCGTTGCGGGTTCGCTGGACTGTGAGCGCAACTTCGGTTCCGCTGTGGGGGACTCATTCGTCTGTTGAGCAGGCGTTGCCCCGGCCCCTGCCGCTACTGGGTCTCCGACTAGGAACGTTTGCGTGCCGCTGATAGGGTGGCCGTCGCTTGAGACCACCCGCCAACGGATCAGATATTCGCCGTCGGGCATGCCCGTTGCCAGTAGCTGGGTCATTTTCTCGCCGCTGAGGGCCGGGGTGCCGCTGGCCCAGTCCTTGTCCGTGGCATCCATGACCCGAACCTCGTTTCCGAGGCTCATCAGCGAGTTACTGAAGATGAACTCCAGGTCTGTCGGGGACGCAGCGAGATGCTCCCCTGGCTTGGGGTTGGTGGAAACTATTTGGTCGTGAGCGGCGGCTCCCGGCGCTGTGGCCAGGGAAAAGCCCAGGCACAACAGCAGGGCTGCAAATATCGCGGCACATACTGCAGGGATATTGCGTTGCCGTCCGTCCTGCTGCAGAGAGGTGTTCAAATTATTTTTAGACATAGTTGCTTCCCGCCCTGCCATGAACCCATGGTCAGACAGGGCATCCGAAATGAAAACGCTG
Source organism: Arthrobacter sp. Sr24 (assembly GCF_054511175.1). Taxonomy (NCBI): domain Bacteria; kingdom Bacillati; phylum Actinomycetota; class Actinomycetes; order Micrococcales; family Micrococcaceae; genus Arthrobacter; species Arthrobacter sp. Sr24. Next base: position 72,331 of record NZ_JBTNDB010000012.1, read on the forward strand.
GGCGTTTAGGATAGGAGGGAAAGTGCCGGAGGGCCGCGATGTCGCATGGCAAGCAGCAGGACGCCAAAGCTAGGCAGAACCAGAACAGGCCAACTGGCAGGCTGAATTCGTGAGGTGGGGGACAGTGCCAGAGGTCGGAATGCCGGCAGCAACCGCACGAGTCGCATTCGCAGGGCTCGCAATAGGCGGACGGCGGTGACCTCGCCGTGGCGCAGCACTGCCACGGTGGCGACAGCGGCAATCGCGTGGCACAGCCACATGACGGAGATGTCATGCTGCATGGCAGCTCCGCCGCCAGCCACATTCAGCACAGGCATGGCGGTCATTTCATGGACCGCGTGCGCGCCCTGGGGCATCATCGCGGTGGTGCCTGCCATGGCCGCGTCGGCGCTGAAGAGCCAGTGGAACACGGCCTGGCTCAGTGTCACCCCGGCAACCAGCCGCCACAGCGAAAGAACGCGGCCGGCCAACAGGGTACAGACCAGTCCGGAGAGTGCCAGTGACAGCAGGAGGACGGCCGTTTGGGGCGGGCCACCGCCAGCCATCAGGTGTGAGAGCACGGAGAGAAAGGTTGCCACGGACGCGCCAGCCCAACCGCGCGCAAGGCGAACCCCGCCTGACGCCATCTCTGCCTCCCCGTCGAAACCGATGGCCGGGCATGTCCGGCCACGGCCTAGTCTTCCACAGTTCTACATAGTGTCGAAATGTTTGGACCGGAAATGGTGAAGCTCTTGGCAACTCCAGAGGGGACTCAAAACCATTTCCGCACTTGCCTCCGCCGCCGATGTTCCCCGAACCGTGGTCAGCCCCGACACAGCAGCCCAGTCCCTATGCCGAGGGAGTTGCCACCGGCCGCTGGCACCTCGGTGACCTGGGTCGCGTTGCCCTGACCCCGCCCCCAACGGGGCAACGTAGCCCCATTGTTACCCGTCGCGTAATTTGCCTATGTGGGCGCCGTTTTGTTTGGCGACGGCGGGAGTGTGGAAACGCCCCGCCGGGTTGTCCTGGCCGAGCGTTCGTGGTCATGGTGACCAGCATGGGTACCGGGTGCTTTGGGGCCATTCGTTAGCCTCGCTGGTCATCGATTGCGCGGCTGCTTGGTCGACCACGCTCTTTTGACCGGAGTACGCGGCGAGCAGTGCGGAGATGGCGAGGTTGTTCACGCCGGGGGTAGCCTTGTGAGGCGAGGCGGATCGCGCTGGTCGCGTCGTCGGAGAAGGGCGGGCCGGATCGGCCGGCGTAGGCAAGATCGCACTTGATGTAGTCGTTGTTGCCTGCCGGGCTCATGCCGTTGAACGGGACCTCCGGAACACGTGCCGCACCCACGAGGGGGAGCCATTTCACCCACCGGTTCCCCGCTAGCTCGCCAACCGAACGCGGCCCGGTCAGCCACAAAACCAACCTGGCCGCGACCCACAGCCATCTTCTAGGGTAGTTAGATGATTCAATCCGTGTATTCAGACGCCATCTAGCCAACAAAAATATCTGTGAATCTTCGACGAGCCGCTTCAAGATACTGTCCCACAGGGCGCTCCCCTTACGGGCATATGAAGACTGTGCATACGAAAATGAATTTCGGGGCGCGATACGTCTCAAAAGTCATCCCGCCATAAAGCATGTCATCTAATCATGACACAACAGCATTATGGGGTCCGATTCCCGAGGCTGAACGCCCTTTTATGGTCTGGGAAGCCGTTGTAGTCCCTAGTGGTGACGGCTGCTTCGTCATTTCCATAGTTGCAAGCCATTTCTAGGGCACCATCCTAAAATATGCCGATCGGCTGTTCCACGCCACAGGGTGTAGCAACGTGCCAACGGCCGGGTTCAGCGCGCTGTACATCATGCCGTTCCCGGCGTAGATGCCGACGTGACCCCAGTGGTTTGGTCCATCGGGGTTCTGTACGACGAGGTCACCCGGCTGTGGACTTACAGTGACCGCGCCGGCTGTCCACTGTTCCGTACGCGGCAGCTGGATCCCCGCCTTCCCATAGATCCACTGCACATAGCCGGAACAGTCCCACGCTTTGAAGGCAGTCCCACCCCAGACATATGCACCGCCGACTCCCTCCTGGGCATACGCGATGATCGCACGTCGAAGTTGACTCAAGTCGGCTGGCATTGTTGGTTGCGGCGGCCCCGAACTATTTGCAGTGCAGTCCGCCGGAACGGTTGACGATCCCAAGGCTTTCAGGATTGCTTCTGCCTCGGCCTGCCACTGGGCGTACCTTTCTGGGAAAGCAGATCCCTGAACCGCTTGAGCTGCCACACCCTTGTCCATTTGATCCCAACCCTGAACATCAAGAAGCCCTCGAGGCGATCCATGGTTGGGCCCCTGTGGCCCGCCATAGAAGACTTCAGCGTTGTAGGCGGGTTGCATGAGCTCCGCGACACTCCCCCATCCTGTTGACGGGCGCTGTTGGGCACTCCCGACCGAATCGTGGTCACTGTCCACGCCGTCATGCGGATATTGCAATGATTCAGGGACGGATGAATTGGCCAGCATTTGCATATTGGACTCTTGTAACGCCATCATCAACGCAATCACGATCCCGTTGCCTGGGACTGATCGGGCACGGCCCACTGCTATGTAGGCTTGGGCCACGGTCACCTGCGACTGGCTCAATGTGGTGGGCGGACTGTCAGGCACAGTGATCGTCACCGCCTGGCCCGAGCCGCCAGCAGCGACCGTTATACACGCCGCCGTCGAGCTTTGAGCGCCGAAAGCTACCAGGGCAATGGATCCACAAAGCGCCATAACGCAGCACAGCACCATCGCAGAGAACGCCGCCCCGGCTAATTTGAGGGCCGCACGTTTCTTGACTATGCCGAGGAGGAGCGCCGGGGCTGGCATCAGTAGACAATTCGCTCAGGCGCAGCGTAGAAAGCCACCATGTCACAGCGGTCCGCTGGGGCAGATACGGCAGGCGGACAATTGACGACGATGCTGATCGGTGCGGTGTATTTGTTAACTCCAGACGTCGCATGCTCCACGACGTTCAAGGTCACGGTGCACACGTGCAATCCCACCCAGGGTGGAGGCTGCTGGACATATTGTGCCAGCTGCTCGTCACACGATGAGTTCACAGGCTGTGCAGTTCGATATCCCTTCGCTCCAGTCAACGACGCATAGGCTGCCGCATTGGTCCCTGTGGCTTCGAACTGCTGCGAGAAGATGGTCAGGGGGTTTGAACCATCTGGCAGCACATGCCACCAACTGCGAAGCCTCCCGTACGTCTCCGAATACGTGGCCGCTCGTGTATCCCATGTGTAGATGGTGCGGGCAGCTATGTTGGCCAGCAGACGATAGTCCAAAGTTGAAGGCTCGCCATCTGGGACAGCCGATTGATCCGGGGGCGAGCTTGTCATGGTCGACGGTTCCACCGCGGTCGCTGTGGCCATAGGGCTTGCGACCGCAGCCGGAACCGATGACACCGGGGCACTTGCAACGGGGGCGACCTCCGGGGGGCGGATTGAGAGCACCGCCGCAATCCCAGCGATAACCACAGCAGTCACCAACAGCAGGATCCATGGCCGGTGTCGGCCTGTCCCGTTCCTATGTGCCAGCGATTTCAATTTCATGGTCACACCTCATTTGTTAGAGGAGTTAAGCCTTGGACACGGTGTGGACCGTCGGGCTGATAGTCGCTTCAATGACAGCACCTTCGATCCCTGTCCCTGCCCGCAAAATTTCCGCGGCTGCCTGAACAAGGTTCCGTGTCAGACCAATCTGCACCTTGACGTAGCGCACGCTGACACCAGCCTCTTGCGCGACCTCAGCGACCGCCACAGCACGTGCCTTGCCCAGTACCGATGGCAGGACGATACGCTCCGCGATGAGTTGGAGCATCGGATTTGAAAGAGATCCGACGGTAGCCTTACGTAGTGAGGCCAGGTCAACAACCAATTGTGGATCGACATCTAGGGCCCGACTCGCCGTCAGAGCCATCTGGCGAACTACGAAAACGGCCTGCCATCGCATGCCGGCGGACGCATCATTGTTGGTTGCCGTGAATTGCGCCTTCCCGTCAGCAAGACTGGCAACGGCCAGATCCCAAGTGCGATCGGGTACGTGTGCCTTGACGAACTGCAAAACGTCCGTGGCCCAGACATGATTGGTGACTTGGTCATCGAGGCGTGCCAACTGGACATCAATCTGGCTCTGAAAACCGGACTCGCATTGGTCGAACAACGGCAGAGTCGACCTGGATATGCTCCGGCGGATATGGTCGGCGCACAGGTTGCAAGCGATCCCCTGGACCCAGGCATCAAACTTCACCCCGGGAAAGGCCTGATAGCTGCCGTTTACTGTCCCCTCCCACGCTGCAACCCGAATGTCCTGCAAGACGTCGTTCACGTCGTCAAAGAACCCATATCGTGCCAGATGAATCTTCACATAGGGACGAACACCCTCGACGGCCCTCATCAGCTGGTCGATAGGGATGTCGGGTTCCGGCCGCCGACCCAGGGACTGATCGACCGCCCCGTCGATAGGTACTTCATTTGCGTCGTTGGTCCAAGGACCCATGATGATCACCGCTTCATGCGTTGACTGAATATCAAGCTCTACGCCGTCAGACGTTGTGCAGAAGATCTTGGGGACACCGTTGGTGGCGGCAGGATCGTCCCGGCATTAGCCGGGTCCCGTGGGTCGGAACGGAATCAACGATTGCGGGCGACTCACTTCAAAAGGTCATAAGACTATTGTCAAGGTATCAAAGAGATATTGTCAACGGGGTCTCTCTTACCCTGTGGACAACTATGAGGCAGAATGAAGCCATGCCCCGAATTACGCAGCCAATAGCCTCAGATTGGCCACACGAAGTCGAGCTGGCGGTCGCCACCTTTGGTAATCGAGCGCGCACCGAGATCATCCGCTACCTATTGGAAAACGGGCCGAACGCACGCGGCGAAATCGTGGCCAACGTTGGCGCCAGCGAGGCAAGCGTCGCCAAACACTTGATACTTCTTGAAGAAGCCGGCGCTGTCAGTGCAGACGTTGAACCAGGGCGCAGGCACGGTCGTGCACCGAGGTATTCAGTTAACCCTGACCGCGTCAAAGCCCTTCTGGATGCCCAACTTCGGTATTTGACGGAACCGACTCGCTAGCACCATCAGCCGTTACGGTCATACCGTGCTTCAGAAAATCGGTAATGGCTTCGAGCGTTTCCGGTGCAACGTCGGCAAGTGTGCGCGCGGCAAAGGCTTGCACCCGCGACACCCTCAAGGCCTTAACAAATTCAAGCCTTGCCTCAATGCTTCTGGGAAGCACGTCGGAGCCTAAATCCAGCAGATACGACGAATCAACGTCAAACAACTCACAGATGGCTGTCAAAACCTTCTTGTCGGTGACCAGCGCCCTCGTTCCGTCCTTCATGTAGAACCAACGGGCACGGGACATGCTCACGCCTCGTTCAGCCAATCGATCTTGGACCTCACGAAAAGTCACGTCATAGCCACGTTTTTCTGCAGCAGCATCCAAAAGAAGGTTCAGGCGCCTAGAGAGGGCCATTTGGGGCGATGGTTGGTCTTGAGGATTGCCACTTCCAGCGCTCATGCCAGGCTCCTCACGATAATGGCGTCGACTCGCCGACGATCCCGAGCCGAATCGTCGTGTCCTCTCAAGTATTATCTGTGCCTTCAAGCCCCGCAAGACAACGCTGAATTGCATTGTCTAATTCGGGCAGGAGCACCGTCTCGGAGCTGGGCGCCAGCCACGGCACCCCATTTGGAGTGCCCGAGCTGGCAGCAAAGGCACGAAGACCATCGTGATTGAGCAACTGGTTCCGATCAAGATGGAAGCAAACTTCCGTAAGAACATCACGGAGCGCAGTAAGAAAATCGATTTGTTCCTGTGGATCCCTTGCCCAATAGCGGTTTCCGCGCATGGATTCCGCAGCGCTTACGAAAGCTTCAACTTGAGGATGATTGGTCATGTCATCCGTCTCCCTCTGAATTGACCGGAATCGCCGTGTCACGGCGGCGTCTTATACGGAGTCATGGGGATTTTGGGCATTTACACCATGACCGAGTGAGAGTAAATTATGCAGAGTAGACGGGTATACACCGTCCTGCAGGTAGCCTTCTGGGAGTGTTTTCCATGGAACCGTCGATTTTGATGAACCTGACCCGAAGCCGCATCCTACATATGCTGGTCACACATGGCCCTGCCCCGGCTCCTGACATATCCAACGCACTGTCCCTGACCGAGGACGTGGTCAATCGGGAACTTGAGCGGCTAACGAGAGCTGGGTTTGTCCGGGCAAGTGAGGCAATTCCTGATAATTTCAACTCAATCTATACCTCCGACGCACCCCAAATTTTCCAAGAGATGGCACAGGTGCGCTATTTCCTGGGATTAGGAATCTGAACAGAACGGACGCCACCCTCCCCTCGGTCATGGAGAAAATCGCTTTCCTGACTATGAGTAGCTATCTAGTCATACTTGCCGATGCTTGACCGTTGGCAACACCGAAGGGAAGGCACCGCGATGACCATCTACACCCACCACAGCAGCCGCACCGACTCAGAAGCCACCGAGTGGTTGTCCCCCACTGAGATCTGCCACGAACTGCAGATTCCACTGCAGACTTTCTACCAATGGCGCGCAAAGGGCATCGGGCCACACGCCTACCGGATTGGTCGGCATTTACGCGTGAGCCGGACAGACTTCGACGCTTGGCTCGCCCTCCGATCCGATCCGTGACGCTCGAGTCGGCGTTGTCGTGACATGAGCAGAAAACCACTTCCCCTCGGAGCTTGGGGATCAATCATCACCGATCGCACCGCGGCGAAGTCATGGAGCGCACGCACCCACTACCGTGACTGGGATGGGAAGCTTCGGAAGGTGGAAGCTCGCGGCGCTTCTGCAGCAGAGGCGCGCCGCAGCTTGCAGAAGAAACTTGTCGATCGCCAGACTCCGAGAAATGGACTGGTGACTTCCACAAACAAGATCAATCAGCTCATTGAGGTGTTCCTCGTTGAGTTGGAAGGATCCGACAAGGCGTCGCGCACGAAGGACAAATACGCCTACTGCATCACGAAGTACATCGCCCCGGCGATCGGCTCAATCCGGATTGGCGAGGCATCCTCGGGCGTGATCGATCACTTCATTCGAAAAGTCGTCGAAGATGTGGGGCCTTCAACGGCCAGGAGTTGCGGCGCCGTGCTGTCTTGGATGTTCAAAGTGGCCTTGCGCCACGACGCCGTCACCGTCAATCCTGTGATCGGGATATCGATCCCTCGCAACAAGAAAGCGAAGCCCCAAGGCCTCAACGCGGAGCAATATCAAGATCTGCGCAGCAAGCTCATCGGTTGGGAACAGGCGCCAGCCCTCGGCAGGCCGCGCACACACGAACTCCATGAGATAGCGGACTTCCTGGTCCATACCGGACTGCGCCCTGGAGAGTTCTTTGCTCTCCACTGGGACGACGTCAAACTGGATGCCGCTCTGCCGACTGTGTTTATCAATGCAACCGTTATCCGGACAAGCACGGGCGGTGTACGGATCCAAGATCATCCCAAGTCCCGACACGGCGTTCGCCGTGTCACAGCCCCTGAATTTCTTGTGAAGCAGCTTCAGATCCGGCAGGAGCGCCAAAAGGAAAGCGGCTCGCCGAATCCGATGAATTTGATCTTTCCATCGTCCACCGGAACCATCTGCGATCCGAACAACATCGGCAAAATCTGGCGCAAGGCTGCCGATGCCATCGGGTATGAGTGGGTCACATTTAGGACTCTCAGGAAATCAAGCGCAACCCTGATTGCCAGAACGATGGGTCCCGAAGCAGCCGCATATCAGCTCGGCCATTCCAAGGTCTCGATGACCCAGGAGCACTACATTGAGGAGTACCAAGAAGCCTTGGACACTAGGGCGGTCATGGACGCGTTCAGCCCGAAGGAAGAGCCGTCACCGACCGATCCAAACGATGAAAAGTAACGAAAATCGAGACCCATTATGGCGTGTTTATGGCGTGTTAAGTTGAAAATGGCCCCTTTCGGGGCCATTTCAACAACCAAAATCCCCGTCATTCCGGGCTTTTTGGGCCCCCTATCAGATTCGAACTGATGACCCCCGCTTTACAAGAGCGGTGCTCTGGCCAGCTGAGCTAAGGAGGCAAACGCAATCAAGCGCTTCACAAGGTTACCGCAGGAGCACAGAAAACAAAAAACCGGCTCCCCTGCGAGCGCCACCCCTAAACTGGCCACCGCAGGAGAGCCGGTCAGCACGCTAATCCAACTAACAAAGCAAGCTAAACCAGCAACCTAACCCAAAGTCCCTACTTCTTCGCGTCCAGAATGCCCTGGACGAATGCCGGGAACTGGCCTTCCTTCCACTGCTGGCCTTCTAGGAACACGGTGGGTGTTGCATTAACTCCGCTCGTGGAAGCCAGCGCACTGGAGTACGCAACCATGGGGCGGTACGTCTTGCTATCAACACAGCTGCTGATATCCGCCGCTCCCACCTCGGTGGCCAGTGAAACCAGCTTGGCGTTGTTCAGGCCCTTGCTGTTCTCTTCAGGAGCGTTCGTGAACAAGGAGTCAAAGTACGCCTTGTACTTATCCGGCGAAACATCAGCTACACACGCGGCCGCTGCGGCTGAGCGTGAGGAGTAGTTGGTGCCCATGGCGAAACGGTCCAGGTAGTTCAATGCACGGTAGTCAACAGTGATCTCGCCGGCTTCACGCAGCTCATCAATCTGAGCACCGTTGGCCTCCTCAAAACCCTTACATGCCGGGCACATGAAGTCCACGTAAATCACCATCTGCGCGGGCTCACCTGATGCAGAAGCCTTGATGCCCAGCGCTGCCGGGTCCGCAATCTCGGCCGGAGGAGCAGTCGGCGCGGGCGGCAGCTGCTCCATGTCCACGTCCGCCGCCGGAGTCTCCGGCGGCACTACCTCGCCACCCTTGCCCAGCGTCACGCCACCAAAAGCGTTCATGCTCGCAGGCACCGGACCCGTGGAGGCAATGGGCTCATTGGCCTTCTGCGTGTTAATAACAATCAGAGCAATGATGACGATAATGGCCACGGCCGCCGCCAAAACACCACCACGAATCAACCAACCATTCCGCTTTTCCTTCTTCAGCTGGGCATCACGAATGATCTTCGCCTGCTCGCGCGCCTGGGAGGTGCGTTCAGCTTTGTTTAACCGCGGTTCGTTTTTAGAGCTCATAATTCCTCAAGTTCTTGGGCATGAAAAAAGCCGTGGTACGGCCGGTTATCGCTAATCCTATGAGACGAACCTTGGAGAAGTCCGAATGATGACGCGCTATCTCCAAAGAGACCCCCTATGTCACCAGCGAGGACCCACCAGATAGGCTAGCTCTAACCCGAGTTCTACCCCAGGGAGCTGCACGTGCCTCAAAATTCCGCTGCCAAGGCCACCAAGGCCAACGGCAATTCAGACTTCATTGTGGTCTCCAACCGCCTGCCGGTTGACCGTGTCCCTCAGGAAGAGTCCGACGACGGCTGGCGGCGTTCTCCTGGTGGGCTCGTCACCGCGTTGGCCCCCGTCATGGCTACGCGCGACGGCGCATGGATCGGTTGGCACGGCGCCGCCGATGAGACCCTTGAGCCGTTCCACCACGGCAACATGGACCTCTTCCCCGTCCCCCTCTCCGAGGATGAGGTAGAGCTCTACTACGAGGGCTTCTCCAACTCCACCCTCTGGCCGCTCTACCACGACGTCATTGCCACCCCCGAGTTCCACCGCACCTGGTGGGACACCTACCAAGTGGTCAACAAACGCTTCGCCGAAGCGGCTGCGAACGCAGCCGCACCCAACGCCACCGTCTGGGTGCAGGACTACCAGCTTCAGCTGGTCCCCCAGTATTTGCGCGCCCTGCGCCCGGATCTGCGGATTGGTTTCTTCAACCACATCCCCTTCCCCTCACCGGAAATCTTCGCCCAGATGCCGTGGCGCAAAGCCATCTTGGAAGGCCTGCTCGGCGCCGATTTGATTGGCTTCCAGCGCCCCAACGACACCGCTAATTTCCTGCGCTCAGCCCGCCGCTTCCTCGGCGCCGGCGTCAAAGCACGGCAGGTCCACGTCAAGGACTCAACAGGCACCATCACCCACATTGCTCGGGCCGAGCCGTTCCCCATCTCCATTGACGTTAGCCAGATTACGGCTCTCGCCGAAAACCCGGACGTCATTGCCCGTTCACAGCAAATCCGCGAAGAACTCGGCAACCCCAAAACCCTCCTGCTGGGCGTGGACCGGCTCGATTACACCAAGGGCATCACCCACCGCCTCAAGGCTTACGGCGAATTGCTCGACGACGGCGTTGTCCAGGTTGAGGATGCAGCCCTGATTCAGGTGGCCAGCCCCAGCCGCGAGCGCGTGGAAACCTACAAACAACTCCGCGAAGATGTTGAAGGCATGGTGGGCCGCATCAACGGCCAGCACGACACCATTCAGAACACGGCCGTGCGCTATTTGCACCACAGCTACCCTGTGGAGGAAATGGTGGCGCTTTACCTTGCCGCCGACGTCATGCTTGTCACCGCCCTGCGCGACGGTATGAACCTAGTCGCTAAGGAATATGTCGCGGCCCGTGGCGATAACACCGGTGCCCTGGTCCTGAGTGAGTTCACCGGCGCCGCCGATCAGCTCAAGCAAGCCTTGCTCATCAACCCGCATGACATTGACGGACTCAAGGCAGCCATGGCGCAGGCCATCTCCTTGCCCAAGGCCGAAGCCGCCCGCCGTATGCGCGCCATGCGCCGGCAAATTCTCGCTCATGACGTCCAGCGTTGGAGCGAGGACTTCTTGAGCACCTTGGCCGCAAAGGCAGTCCGCGATGACAGCTGAGTTACCGGCTGATCTCCGCTCCGCACTAACCGCCCTGGCCAGCACGCCCCATCTGCTGTTGGCCTTGGACTTCGACGGCACCATGGCACCCATTGTCAGCCGCGCAGAAGACGCCCGCCCGCTCCCCAGCTCGGCCGCAGCGCTGGTGGCCTTCGCCCAACTCCCGCGTACGACGACGGCCCTCATCTCTGGGCGCGCCCTGGCCAGTTTGCGTGCGGTGGCCACTCCCCCGGCACCGACACTATTGGTGGGCAGCCACGGCGCGGAAAGCTGGTGGGGCCCGGATTCCCCTCCCTTGGAACTCACTGCCATGCAGCTGACTGCGTTGGAGACGGCACGCACCGCGGTGGTTCATGCCACCTCGCGTTTTCCGGGGACCACAGCGGAACAAAAGCCGGCCGGCGTCGTGCTTCACTACAGGTTGGCCACAGAGGCAGACGGAAGGGCCGCCGTCGCCCTTGTCAGGGAGGAGCTTGAGTCCACAGCCGATCTGCACCTCACCACGGGTAAGAAAGTGCTGGAAATTTCAGCGGTCAACGCCAACAAGGGCGGCAGCGTGAGCGCCCTGCGCAACTTCACCGGCGCCACCGCAACCTTCTTCGCCGGGGACGATATCACGGACGAATTCGCGTTCGCCGCGCTGCTCCCGGGCGATCTCGGCATCAAGGTAGGGCCTGGCACCACGGCCGCACCCTTCCGCATCGCCAGCCCCGATCAGCTCCCGGCCGTACTGGAACTACTTCTTGCAGCCCGCACCAAGCACCTCAATCCGTAATGTGACCTTCCCCATGCCGGAAATGTGTCATACTTCATAGGTCAGACTAATTCGCCGCCTTGCGTGGCGTTCGGCCTGCTGAAATATCAACCATTCACTTGAGGATCGTTCGGCACGTACCTGCCGATGAAGGGACTTATCACTGTGGCTACAGTAACTTTTGATAACGCAACACGCATTTACCCGGGCACCACCAAGCCCGCCGTTGACAAGCTCAACATTGATATCGCCGATGGCGAATTCCTCGTACTCGTTGGACCTTCCGGTTGCGGAAAGTCCACCTCCTTGCGCATGCTCGCTGGCCTGGAAGATGTCAACGCCGGCCGCATCCTGATCGGCGACCGCGACGTCACAGACGTTCCGCCGAAGGACCGCGACATCGCCATGGTTTTCCAGAACTACGCGCTGTACCCGCACATGTCCGTCGCTGACAACATGGGCTTCGCCCTGAAGATCGCCGGCATCTCCAAGGAAGAGCGCGCCAAGCGTGTTCTGGAAGCTGCAAAGCTTCTTGACCTCGAGGCGTACCTGGACCGCAAGCCCAAGGCACTCTCCGGTGGTCAGCGTCAGCGTGTCGCCATGGGTCGCGCCATTGTGCGTAACCCGCAGGTGTTCCTCATGGATGAGCCCCTCTCCAACTTGGATGCCAAGCTGCGTGTGCAGACGCGTACGCAGATTGCTTCCTTGACCCGCCGTTTGGGCGTCACCACTGTTTACGTGACGCACGATCAGGTTGAGGCCATGACCATGGGTGACCGCGTTGCAGTCCTCAAGGACGGCCTCCTCATGCAGGTTGACACCCCACGCAACCTCTATGATGCCCCGCAGAACGTGTTCGTAGCTGGTTTCATTGGCTCCCCTGCCATGAACTTGCTGGAACTGCCCGTTGTTGATGGCGGCGTGAAGTTCGGTGGATCAATTTACCCCGTACCCAGCGCTGTCCTCGGCGAAGCCGCAGGCAACACGGTCACCGTGGGCGTCCGTCCCGAAGACCTCGAGATTGTCGGCAACGGCGAAGGCTTGGCTGTAGAGGCCGACGTCGTTGAAGAGTTGGGTGCCGACGCTTACGTGTACGGTCACGCCATCATCGACGGTGCAGAGCGCGACATGGTTGTCCGTGTCGACGGTCGCCGCCCACCGATGAAGGGCGACACCATCCACGTCCGCCCCCAGGTTGGCCACGTGCACCTCTTCGATGCCACCTCCGGCGCCCGCTTGGGCGACAAGGCCATCTCGCGCGACTAGTAGTTTTCGACTAGTAGTTTTGCGGCGCGGTTGCTTGTTGGATTTTCCAGCAGGCAACCGCGCTTCACCTTTTAAGAGAGAATTTAGATCATGACTGAACAACCAGGCGCCAAGTGGAACAATGAGCCCACAGACTTTGAGCAGCGCGGCAAGCTGCCCCGCAAAAGTGCGCCGCCAGCACCGGTGCTGGGCTCGCTGAACATCACCGCCGCCAGCGCCGATCCCGGCCTGTTGGACCTGCCCTGGCACATCCGTTTGGAAGAGTGGCCGGCCGAAAACTTGGCAGCCCTCCCCCGCGGTATCTCCCGGCACGTTGTCCGCTTCGCCCACCTGGACGGCTCGGTCATTGCCATCAAGGAAACCTCAGAGCACGTGGCCCGGCACGAATATCACATGCTGCGCAAGCTGGCCCGGCTGGATGTGCCCTGCGTGGAGCCGGTAGCCGTCATCAGCGGCCGCACCACCCCCAGCGGTGCTCCGCTGGATCCGGTGCTGGTCACTCGGCACCTGAAGTTCTCCTTGCCCTACCGCGCTTTGTTCTCTCAGAAGCTGCGCCGCGATACCCTGACCCGTCTCATTGATGCCCAAGCACTACTGCTGGTGCGCTTGCACCTGGTGGGTTTCTATTGGGGCGATGTCTCCCTCTCCAACACCCTCTTCCGCCGCGACGCCGGCGCTTTTGCCGCCTACCTGGTGGATGCCGAAACCGGCGAGCTTTACCCGGACCTGTCCACGGGCCAGCGCGAATACGATCTGGAAATTGCCCGCGTCAACATTGCCGGCGAACTCATGGACCTCCTCGAAGGCGGGCTCATTGAGGAAAAGGTGGACCCCGTGGCCACCAGCGAGCTCATCATGGACAGCTACCGCCGCCTCTGGGCCGAGCTGACAGAGAAGGAATCGTTTGAGCTGGAAGACCGCTGGCGCGTGGGCGCCCGCATCCGACGCCTGAACGAGTTGGGCTTTGATGTGGAAGAATACGCCATCAAGACCACCGCGGATGGCTCCACTATCCAGCTTCAACCCAAAGTGGTCGACGCCGGACACCACCAGCGCCGCATGCTCCGCCTCACCGGTATTGACGCCCAGGAAAACCAGGCCCGGCGGCTGCTCAATGACATGGACTCCTTCCGCAACGATGTCTCCCCCGCCAAGGACGAGGAGATCAGCGCGCACGAATGGGTCAGCTCCATCTTTGAACCCATAGTCCGCTCCATCCCGCGCGAGCTGGCTGGAAAATTGGAACCGGCTCAGGTGGTTCACGAGGTGCTCGAGCACCGTTGGCTGCGCTCTCAGGATGAGGACCGCAATATCCCGTTGGCCGAGGCCGTGCAGTCGTACGTGGATGGCCACCTGCGCTTCCGCCGCGACGAAGACGCCATCATGCTCAGCACCGACACGGCCACCATCAAAATGCTAGAAGGCGGAGTCCTCCCCGACGCGGCCTTCGAAGACTAACCCCACCTTCCGGACGCTAGCGCAGCAATGGTCACTTTTTTCACGACGCTAGCGCAGCAATGGTCACTTCCTAGGCGACGCTAGGGCAGCAATTCTGCCCTAGCGTCGCCTTATGGCTGCCCTAGCGTTAGCGCCAATCGCCCCCTAGCCTCCCTGCTCCACCTTGCGGTTCTCCCTCACGTACGGCAGATGGCGTGTTTCCGGCAGCCATCGCTCACTTCTGGCGATCTGCTGCGCAAACAGAGCCAACCAAAGCCCTAGACACACGCCCCTACCCACGGGCAAAGTTGCGACGATCACACCTTAGTATGTAATGTGTCACTGTATTGAATCGATTCAGTAAGTTCAGATCACAGAATCACGGAGACACGAAGACGTGCGTTTAGGAAGTAAAGTTACAAAAGGTTGGAAGGCCACCGTTGCTGTGGCCATGTCCAACTACATCGAAGCAGGCTCCATTATTGCCATCGCAACGAGTCTGACGCTCTGGCAGGATTATCTCGGCATTGACAATTACCTGACTGGACTGCTGGCAGCCCTGAGTGCCAACGCATTCGGTGCAGCCATTGGCGCGGCCATAGGCGGTCCGCTGTGCGACAGGCTTGGACGCAAATTCATTTACACCTACGATCTCATGCTGTACATGGTGGGTGTCCTGCTGGCAGCGTTTGCCGGTAATTTCTGGATGCTTCTGGTAGCTTTCGTTCTCACCGGCATCGCCGTCGGCGCCGGCGTTCCTGCGTCATGGACCTACATCGCTGAAGAAGCCCCGGCCGATAAGCGCGCAGCCCATGTTGGGACTGCACAGCTCGCCTGGTCCATCGGTCCGGTAGTTGGTTTCGCACTTGCCGTACTTGTGGGGCCCATGGGCCTGATGGGGAGCAGGCTCATCTTCATCCACCTGTTCGTCGTCGCTCTTGTCACCTGGTATCTGCGGCAGGGTCTGTCCGAGTCGAAATTGTGGACGCAGGAAGCCAAGGAGTCAAAGGGCACCAGCCGCACTCCTCGTCGCAAGATCAACTACGCCGATCTGTTTACCAACCGGACCAACCTCAAAGCCATGTTGTTCCTCTTCTGCGTGTACGCGTTCTGGAACACCGTTGCCGGCGCCATGGGCATCTTCATGCCTCGCATCTATGAATCCATCGGGGGACTCGACGCCATTCAAGCCAACTTGCTGCAGGTTGTCCTGTGGAGTTGCACCGCCCTGGCAACGTACTTCGGCTTCATGCGCCTCGCTGACAAATACAGCCGTCGTCTGCTTTATGGAATTGGCGCGGGCCTGGGTATTGCTGCTTGGCTCCTGCTGGTATTCGCTCCCCCGATCCCCGTAGTACTGGGAGCCTTCGTGGTCATGTGGGGCGTTTCTGCAGGTATCGGAGCCCAAGCTTTCTACGGTCTGTGGGCCAGCGAACTCTTCGCTACCCGGTACCGCGCCGGCGCCCAGGGCATCCTGTTCTTTGCGGCCCGCACGGCCACAGGTATTCTGAGCTTCTTCTTCCCGACCATGCTCATCACCGTCGGATTCGTCCCGCTGGGGCTGCTCATGATCGGCTTGCTGCTCGTCGCCGCTGTAGTGGGCGTCATGTTTGCTCCTGCAACGCAGGGCAAGTCGCTCGAGGAAATCGAGATTGAACGCTACGGACAGATTG
The DNA here is from genome assembly GCF_054511175.1 of Arthrobacter sp. Sr24. Lineage (NCBI taxonomy): Bacteria > Bacillati > Actinomycetota > Actinomycetes > Micrococcales > Micrococcaceae > Arthrobacter > Arthrobacter sp. Sr24. Next base: position 88,275 of record NZ_JBTNDB010000012.1, read on the forward strand.
TCGAGACCCGCGAAAGCGTCAACGCCTGATCAATTAGCGGAGAATCTAGTTGCACTGGAAAAGCTGGTGCACGCGTCGCCAGACTGAACAACGAATAATGGGTGGCCCTGAGAATAGTCAGGGCCACCCAAAGTGCTTTCCGGTAGACCTTCTGGTGGACCGTGGGCGAGGCCTGAATGCAGCCCCGGCCGCACTAGCGTCCGAGAATATCCCGCCATTGCTGCACTAGCGTCCGGGAGAACGTAGCCATTGCTGCCCTAGCGTCAAGGGGTGGACTGCTGACGGTGAGGCGGGATGGCTTTGCCTGGATTCAGGATTCCGGCCGGATCGAACAACGTCTTAACCCGGCGCTGCAATTCCAGCACCTCTTCGGCCTGCTCGAGGGGCAGCCAGCGCAGCTTGTACTGCCCAACCCCGTGTTCGCCCGTGATGGTCCCACCCAGCTCCAGCGCCTTGTCAATGGACTCATCCAGCGCCGCATTCAAGGCAGCAATGCCATCCGGTTCAAAGCCCGGCACCGAGAACGTGGGATGCAGATTCCCGTCACCAGCGTGAGCAATGACGTGAAGATTCACCTGATGCCGGCGCGCCATCTCCTCCAGCGCCGTAATGTAATGCACCAGCTGCGAGCGCGGCACCGCAACGTCCTCCCCCACGCGATTCTCAGCGTCCACATCCAACCCACGATTATTGCGGCGCAGCTCCACCAAACGCTGCGCCTCCGCCGGATCCTCCCTATTAACTGTGCCACCCACCTTTTTAAGTTCGACGGCGGCCACGGCCTCTTCCGCTTCTGCCGCCAACCCGTCGAACTGGATCAACAGCAACGCCGTACCCCGCGACGAGAGATTACTGCCGTTACGGAAGTCCAACTCCTTAAGTGATGGCCCATCCAGCAGTTCCAAGATGCACGGCTGAACCCTGGCCGCGCCGAGAGCCAACACCCCAGCGGCTGCCTGCTGCACCGACGGGAAGAACACAGCCACCGTGCGCACAATCGCGGGCAGGTATTTCAGCCTGAGCGTTGCCCCAACAACAATACCCAACGTCCCCTCGGAACCAACGAACAGGCTGGTCAGGTCATAACCGGCAACGCCTTTGAACGTCCGGTGCCCCGTATGGATGAGAGACGCGTCGGCCAGCACCACATCCAGTGCCAGCACGGCATCGCGCGTGACTCCGTATTTGGCGCAGCGCAGGCCGCCGGCATTCGTGGCAATGTTGCCGCCAATGGTAGAGATCTTGAAGCTGGCCGGATCTGGCGCAAACATCAGCCCGTGAGTAGCCACGACGTCGTTGAGATCTCCATTGATGACACCGGGTTCTACACGAGCAATTTCGTCTTCTGGGTTGATCTCGAGGATTTGGTTCATGCGTGTTAAATTAAGGATCGCGCACCCGGCTGTAGCATGCGCTCCGCCCGATACCCCAGTTCCGGCACCGCGCGTCACCAGGGGAACCCCGAAAGTAGCAGCCGCCCGCACCACGGCTTGGACCTGTTCAACGTTCTCCACCCACAACACCGCCAGCGGCAGTTGATAGTCGGTGACAGGGCCCTGATCGATGGCAAAGTTCTGCAGATCAGCAGCGGCCACACTGATCTGATCCGTGCGCAAATCCTGCCTCAAGAGCGCCACGAACTCCGCGTTCAGCCCAATATTCTGTTCAGCCATGTCCCACTAAGCCCTTCCCTCAGATGCTGTTTGTAGTCTATGAGATAGGGCGCAAGCCATCGTGGGCGGGCAGGACTCCATCATGGGAGTTCCTCCACAACAGGTGCCGAACGCTATGCCATCGACGTTGCGGCAGCTGCCACTGTTGCGGGGCTGATTCACGCCCTACAGTCGAACTATGGACAGCACAGATGGCACAAAGAGCACCCCCGGCGGGTCACGTGAACCGCCGTCCGATTCAACGGCCACGCTGGGTTTTGAACGTCTGTGTCAACTTTTTGATGTGACCCATTTTTCGTTTCCGCCCACCAAGGAATTTCAGGAACTGCTACGCGTTACGTCTACGCTTCCCACCCAACCCGACCTCCTTGCAGAGTTCGCCAGAGCGGAATTGAAAAACCTTTCAGTCAAGGAGCACCTGCATCTCCTTAGGGTCCTAGATCGGTTCCTGAGACACATACACATCCTGCGCTTGGAGATCTCAGAAGAACTGCTCCGGCGTCTCTTGACGAACAACCTAGACGAGAAATACGTGCGCGCCGCAATGCATTTACTCACGGACACACTGCAACTGAGCGTTGCGGAGATCTGCTTCGTGAATAGGATGGCTCGCCCAAATCCTCCAGCCCCAGCCCCAGTCCCGGCCCCAACTCCAACCCCAAGGGCTTCACATCCCAAGGTCCCAAGCCTGAGGCCTCCGGCGCTATGACTGGGGAACCATGACTCCGGCCAGCCGCCATACAAAAGCACCCGGCCCATCAAGCTGCAGCTTCTCCTCCGTCACGCCGAACTCCGCCGTGGCAAACGCAGGCGCCAACGCCAATGCCTGCGCATCAGCAGTAGAAAGACCCAACTCCGCCACTGGGAACAGCGCCGGAGCGCGCGTGGCCAGCACCAGCAACGACTCCTCCGCAGACTCGCGCACAAAGGCCAGCACATCGCCGTCGGCCATCAACCACCGCATCCCACCGTCAGCCACCGCCGGGCTGGTATGCCGCAACTCGGTCAGCGCGGCGTACGCGGCACGCAGATCCGTGACCACCCGCTCAGGGGAATCCCACGGGATGGGCGTGCGCGAGGCCTCACCATTCCACCCCTCCAAACCAAACTCATCGCCAGCAAAAACCACCGCAATGCCGGGCACCAGCATGGACAACGCGGCGGCAACCAGGGGCCCGCCCGGCATCATGACGCTCGCCGCCCGCGCCGTGTCATGGGTATTCAGCGCGTTCATGGTCGCCTTACGCACAGGCCACGAGAACGCACTGGAAAGGTCTTTATGGGTTTCAAGTACGACGTCGGCCGCCACCTTGGGCGGGCCCGCCAGCGGGGTGCCGAAAAAGTCAACGCGCGCGGCCGGGTTGCCCAGCCATTGCCAGAGGGGGCGGGTGAAATTGGAGTAGGTCATGGCGCCTTGCCAGCCAAAACCATCCACGTCGGCGCCAGCGTCGCTGGTTTCCTCACCGAGCAGCAGCGCGTTGGGGTTGATCTCCAGAATGCGGTCCTGGATGAGGGCAGCCACTTCTTTGTTAATGTTCTGCGCACCCCAGCGCCCGGTCATATTACCGACGTCAATGCGCCAGCCATCCAGGTTGAACGGAGCCTTGAGCCAATGAGCCACCACGGAATCCTCGCCCGTAACAAACACTTCGCGCAACGCCGGCGAGGCCCAGTTCAGCTTGGGCAAAGACGGCACGCCCCACCAGGATTCATACTCGGTGCGGTCCTCGTTGAAGTAGTAAAAGCCCGCTTCCACGCTGTTCGGATCAGCTTGGGCGCGCATGAACCATTCGTGAGCGTCGCCGGTGTGATTGGAGGTCAGATCCCCCATGACCTTCATGCCACGGGCATGGGCTGCTTCGACCAGACGAATCAGGGCCTCATCCCCGCCCAGCAACGGATCCACGGACATGAACGTCGAGGCGTCATAGCGGTGGTTGGAACGCCCGGGGAAGAACGGAGTCAGGTAAACAATGTCCGCGCCCAACGCTTGCAGCTCATCGAGCTTTTCGGTGACGCCATCTAGGTCGCCACCATAGAACTGCCGGGCCACATACGGACCGTCGCCCTGAACGGGAGTGTCCCAATCGCAAGCAACACCCCACTCAGGAGTGGGCCGCCCGGCAGCTGCCGCGGAGCGGGCAAAACGGTCCGGGAACACTTGGTACATGACCGCATCGTGCGACCACGCCGGAGCAGCCTTGGCCGTGGTCACCCGGAAATCGTTGTAATCGGACGTGTCCCGGTTGTGCAGTCCTGCATTGTTCAGGAACGAATAGCTGGGACCATCTTCCTGCGTACCAGCCGTCTCAATGACAAAGCGGTACAGCGCCACAGGGTTCACATGCGCCATGGTGGCTTCCCACCAGACCCACCCATCGTCAGCGGAAACCGCATCCCCCACCACAGTGGCTTCGTCATAGCGCGGCTCGGCGTCTTGAACGCTACGCACCCACACACGGGTGGCGATGCCCCAGTCTTGCGGAACACGCAACCGCAGCCTCACGCGTTCGCCAAGTTCCGGCGTCGAACCTTGCACATAGAGAGCCGAACCATCGTGGTGCGGTTGATTGCCTGCCATATTTACCCCTTTACTCCACCTTGAACCAAGCCACTCACAATGTACCGTTGCAAGAACAGGAACAGCGCCATGACAGGCACTGCGGCCAAAACCGCTCCTGCCGAGAAGATGCCCCAGTTTTTGGACCGGGTGTCAGCTACGAAGGAATAGAGGCCCACGGCGAGCGTCTGCGAATCCGGATCCGTCAGCACCACGGAGGCAATCACAAATTCGCTGGAGATGCTGATGAAGGAGAGCAGCGCCACCACGGCCAGGATGGGGGTGACCAAGCGCAAAATGATGCCGAAGAAGATCTGCACGTGGGAGGCGCCGTCGATCTTGGCCGCCTCATCGAGCTCCTGCGGGATCGTGTTGAAGAAGCCGTACATGAGGTACGTGTTTACGCCCAGCGCGCCGCCGAGGTAGACCATGATCAGGCCCAGCTGACTGCCCAGACCCAGCGAGGGGATGACGTCGGAGATGCCACTGAGCAACAAGAAAATTGCGACGACGGCCAGCAGCTGCGGGAACATCTGCAGAAGGAGCAGCGAAAGGAGGCCCATGCGGCGGCCTTTGAAGCGCATGCGGGAGAACGCGTAAGCCGCCATGGCGCCCAGGAACACGGTGGCCGCGGAGGTGACAACGCCAATGACCAGGGTGTTGATGAACCAGCGGCCGAACGGGCGGGCCGGATCGTTGAAGAGGTTGACGAAGTTGCCAATATCGACCTTCGTGAACAGGCCCTTGGTGCCCGCCAGTGTGCCGTTGGAGTTCAAGGCTGCCGAGAGTACGTAGAGCAACGGGAAGATGGCGAACAGGGTGACCACTACGCCCACCAGATGGCGCCAACCCTTGTCCTTGAACCAGACGCCGAAGGGGCGCCGCTTCACGGCAAGGAGATCGGGGGCGGTCTCTGGTGTGGGCCGAACGGGAACGGTGGTGGTGGTCATCGGTTCACTTCCTCAAGTGCTTTGGTCTGCTTGAAGCTCACGGCGGAAACGGTGGCGACAATGATGAAGATGACAATGGCCAAGGCGCTGGCCAGGCCGTAATCGCGCCCCGTTCCCTGCCCGAACGCCACCTTGTACACGAGGGTGATCAGGATGTCCGTGGAGCCGATGTCACGGGTGGTGTCCTCGAAGCGAGGCCCGCCGCCGGTCAGCATATAGATGACGTTGAAGTTGTTGAAGTTGAACGCGAAGGAGGCAATCAGCAACGGTGCAATGGAGACTAGCAGGAGCGGCAACTTGATGGAGCGGAACACGCGCCAAGCTCCGGCACCGTCCATGCGGGCCGCCTCATCCAGCTCTGCGGGCAGCGATTGCAGGGCGCCGGTGCAGACCAGGAACATATACGGGAAACCGAGCCAGAGGTTCACCACCAGGACGCTGATCTTCGCCAGAATTGGGTCCGTGAGCCAGCCGATCTCTGCCCCGCCTAGCAACGTTTGGTTCAGCCAGCCGAATTGCGGATTGAGAATACCGGACCACACCAGGCCTGAAAGGAACGCGGGGAACGCGTATGGCAGGATCATCAGCACCCGGTAGATCTTCTTCCCGCGCAGATCTTCCCGGTTGAAGGTGATGGCCAAGAACAGCCCCAGGCCGAACGTCAGGATCACGGAGGCGATGGCGAAGGTGAACGTCCAGGCGATCACGTTCAGCAGCGGGGCGCGCAGATTGGGATCGGTGAAGGCCCGGACAAAGTTGTCGAAGCCCACGTTGATCTTCCAACCGGTAGCCAGCCGTTCGCCGTCTGCGGAGGCAAAGGCGCCCTCGCCGTTATCGGTGAAGGTGGTGCCGGTTTCTACGTCGGTGAACGTGTCGGTGGCTTTGTCGAAGACCATGCTGGGCTTGAACGCGTACGCTGTGCTGCCATCGGCTGTGCGCAGGCTGCCTTGGGCGGCGTCCTCGGAGACGGGGACGGAGATGCTCAGAATGTCGTTCTGGTTGGCCACGATTTGGGCGAAGTTCAGGGTGTCATAACCGGGAACGGATACGGCCTTGCCGGTGCCATCGAGCGTTGCATCGGTGACCGTGGACAGGGGCCGGGTGGAGGAACCCATGGTAACGGTGCCGTCGGGGTTGGTGAAGAGCAGGAACAGCTCATCGTTCTGTTTTAGTACAGATGTTTTAAAAGAGAGGGAATCCGCAACACGCTTTTGTGCCGTGATCTGGATGGCCGAGATGGCATCTTCTTTGGTGCTGTTGTGTCCGTCGCCGTAGTTGGTGAACGCGATATAGCCCGAATACAGCACCACGAACACTTGGAAAACCACCAGGAAGAACACGCCCGGGGCCAAGTATTTAGCGGGCAGGCCGCCCTTGCGCAGATAAATCCAGTTGATCAGCAACGTCACTGCGGCCGCGATGACCAAGATGGTCCAAGAGGCACTGAGGAACAGAGTGATCATCACGAATACCGCAAAGGCATCCACCAAACCCAACAACACCACCTTGACCATGGTGGATTTCAGCGATTCCATGCCGTGGCTCCTCTTGGGCGGACCCGGCTTGCCTGAGCCGTGCTTCGTTGCAGGGCCATCGGGAGAATTGGTGCCGCTTTTCACCCGTGGTGCGGGTCCGGCGTCGTTGGTGGATTCTGGAACTCGCATCACGTGGTTATCCTCTTGCAGTGCTTCACAGGCGACGATACGGTGCGTGGCGCCCAGCCGTGTGGCCGGGCCCCACGCACCTCTACTTACTGGTCTTACAGGTATTACTGGCGGTGCAGGTCTTACTCGAACGTGCGCTTACGCGCCGATCTTGGACTTGATGGTGGCAGCCATCTTGGGCCAGTCAGTGGCCGGATCACCCTTGCCCTTGATCATGTCGAGCTCGGTGGCGCCCCAGTCGTTCCAGACGGCATCCATTTCGGGGATTGCGGGCATGGGAACGCCGTTGACGCCAATCTTGCCGAAGCCCGCAACGATGGGATCCGAGGAAGCCTTTTCGAAGGACGCGGTCAACGCCGGAGGACGCCCACCAGCCGTGAACATGGAGTCCTGGGCGGCCTCTGTGGTCAGGTAGTTGGTGACGAACTCGGTGGTGGCCAGGGCGTTGGCGCTCTTGGCGCTGATGAAGAAGCCGTTGACGCCGACGAACGGCTGCGCGGGCTTGTCTCCTGCGGTGGGCAGCGGGTCAACGGCGACCTTGATGCCGGCCTTCTGCAGATCCGGGACATTCCACGGGCCGGTGAGGAAGTACGGGCTCTTGCCGTTCTTGAACTCTTCCTTGGCAATGTCGCCGGTGATGTTGGAGTTGAGTACCTTGGAACCGGTATCTCCCCACTCCACGAGCTTCTTGGCAAATTCGACGCCGGCCGGCTCACCGAGGATGAGCTGCTTGGGATCGTAACCACCATCGGCGTCCAGGCCGAAGACGGCCGAACCCATGGAGGTCTGTAGCGGGTAGAGGTGGTAGGGATCGCCCTGCTTGGGATCCAGACCCACCAGGAACGCGTACTGGGCCTTGCCGGAATCGACAACACCCTTACCTGCGGCGATGACCTCGTCGAAGGTGGTGACGGCGGCCGGCAGCAAGTCCGTGTTGCGCAGCAAAGCAATGTTTTCTACTGAGTACGGGACACCGTACGTGGAGCCGTTGAAGGTCATGGCCTTGATGGAGGTTTTGGAGAACGCGGAGGTCTTATCGCCGAGCTCAACGGGTGCGATCACACCGTTCTGGACGAACTTGCCTACCCAGTCATGCGGGCCAACAATCAAATCCGGGCCCTTGCCGGTGGGAACCTGGGTGATGAAGTCATCGCGTACTGCGGCGAAGTCCTTGATGACGAGCTTTACTTCAATGCCGGTATCGGCCTTGAACTTTGCGGCAATGTCCTTCAGCGCCGGTGAGCGTTCAGCGTCAACCCACATGGTGATGGTGGTGGCTCCGCCAGCCGCCAAATCCGAGGTGGTGGACGATGCGGAGGTGGTGGGCTTGGTATCGCCGCCGCAGGCACTGAGCGCGAGTGCGCCCACTGCCGACAACGCGCCAACGGCAAAGACGCGACGACTGACGGGGTTGGCACTTGTATTTGGCAACTTCATTGGTGTCCCTTTCTTGAGCCCAGCACTCCTGTGGAGGCGTTTGCGGGCAAAAATCACGTTAGTGGCCTACCTCACAGAAGGTAAGCATTCTCAAAGATACATGAAAACGGTTCCAAAAAGATAGTCCCAGGGCAACCCATTTTCCATTTTTCTCGATCCCACACCCTTCTTGGCACTACTTGACCCACAGACCAACACGCTATAGTTCCCGCAACTTAGGCATATTTGGCTGCTCATTGGCCACCACACAGACAGTCGTAACAGTTTTGAGAACGTTTACAATTTTGCGATAACTCTCTAAGGTTGTACCCATGTCTGCCACCTCGTTAGCTTCCAGTGTTCCCCTGACCGCCGCTGTGCCCGTTGACCTTGTGTCCGTTAGTCCTGTGCCCGTTGGCGCGCTGACACCGATCCATGCGGCAACACCGCAGGGTGCATCCGGGGAAGCACCGCACTGGAGCTCCGACTCCGTGATCTACCAGATCTACCCGCGGTCCTTCCGCGACAGCAACGGCGACGGCGTAGGCGACTTGGCAGGCATCACCCTGGAATTGGGCCAGCTGGCACAGTTGGGCGTGGACGCCGTCTGGCTCTCACCGTTCTTCAGCTCACCGCAGCGCGACGCCGGCTACGACGTTTCGGACTACCGCCAAGTGGATCCGCTCTTTGGCACACTGGCAGACTTCGACCACATGGTGGAAACAGCCACCGCACTAAACCTGCGCGTCATCATCGATCTGGTCCCCAACCACTGCTCTGATCAGCACCAACTCTTCCAGGCCGCCCTTGCCGCAGCCCCCGGCAGCCCGGAACGGGATGTGTTCATCTTCCGCGAGGGTAAGGGACCCGACGGGGCCCTGCCACCGAACAACTGGCAGTCACACTTTGGCGGCCCGGCCTGGACCCGCGTCGATGGGTCCACCGGCGAGCCAGGCCAGTGGTTCTTGCACCTCTTCGATTCCACCCAGCCCGACTTCAACTGGGACAACACCACCGTCCAGGCGGAATTCGAAGAAACCCTGCGTTTCTGGCTCGACCGCGGCGTGTACGGCTTCCGCGTGGACGTAGCCCACGCCCTCGTCAAAGCCGACGGCTTACCTGACTGGGGCGGCACAGCCTGGGGCGGCAGCATCGAAGACTTCCCCGGCCACCTCGCACCCATGTTCGGCCAGCCAGCCCTGCACGATATCTACCGCCGCTGGCGCGAGGTCCTCGCCGAGTACGGTCCGGAGCGCATCCTGTGCGCCGAGGCCAACGTGGACCCGCTGGAGCGCATGGCCGATTGGGTGCGCCCCGACCAGATGCACCAGGCCTTCAACTTCCCCTACCTCGGCACCGGATTCTCCGCGCCCGCCCTGCGCACCGTGGTTGAGGACTCCCTGCGCGCCTTCGACGCCGTTGGCGCACCCAGCACGTGGGTCCTCTCCAACCATGACGTGGTGCGTCACGCTACCCGCTTCGGGTACGACGGCGGTAGCCCTCGCGATGGCGATGGCATAGGCGCCGGTGATGAACAGCCCAACCTCGCACTTGGCCGCCAACGTGCGGCTGCCGCTTCCCTCTTCATGTTGGCGCTTCCAGGCGCGTGCTACCTCTACCAAGGCGAAGAGCTGGGCCTCCCAGACCACACGACACTGCCGGATGAGGCTCGCCAAGATCCCACGTTCATCCGCACCGGCGGTGAGCGCATCGGCCGCGACGGCTGCCGAGTACCGCTCCCCTGGCGGACAGAGAGCCCGTCTGCCGGATTCAGCGACGGCGCCGCCCCAGCCGCCCCGTGGCTCCCCCAACCCTTGGATTGGTCAGACTACGCGCGCGATGCCCAGGCCAACGATCCGGCGTCGCACTTGGCGTTGTACCGCAAGGCCCTTGCTCTGCGCCGCGAACTGAATCTGGGCACAGGTTCGCTGGCGTGGGCCGAGGAATACTGCACGGAACATTCGCTGGCGTTTCTGAACGGAAGCACGCTGGTGCTCATCAACACCGGCAGCGAATCCCTGTCATTGCCCGCTGGGATCGTCATTGCGCGGTCTCTGCCTGCCCTCGGCGACAGCGCTGAACTAGAATCGTCCGAGGCTATCTGGCTGAAATTGTGACGCAAGAACTGAAGGGCAAAAAAGTGGCGGGCATCAAAGAGGTTGCGGAACTCTCCGGACTGTCCATCGCAACGGTTTCGCGCGCCTTGGGCGGCAAAGGGAGCGTCTCCGCCAAGAGTCGCAAACTTGCCCAGGATGCGGCCGCGGAACTTGGCTTCGTATTGTCTTATGCTGCCTCCAGCCTGGCCTCAGGCCGAAACCACAACATTGGAATCGTGGTTCCCGGCGTCAACCGCTGGTTCTATTCCAGCGTGATCGACGGCGCCTCCGAGGTGCTCATCGAGGCCGGCTACGACCTCACCCTCTACACCACCAGCCAAAATGAGAGCCACCGCGCCACCATTCTCACTGACTTCCTGCTGCGAAAGAGGCTCGACGCCGTCATTGCCGTTTCGCTGGAACTCACCGAGTCTGAGGTCAGTCAGCTGCTGGCGATCCACCGTCCCGTCTTGGGGATTGGCGGGCCGCTGCCCGGCGCCGACAGTCTTCGCGTCGATGACTTCGAGTTGGCGAAGCGGGCTACCGAGCACCTGATCGGGCTGGGCCACACACGGATCGCACACATTGGCGGCGATCACGAGTACGATTCTGACTTCAAACTGCCCGGGACTCGGCGCAGCGGATACCAAACTGCTATGGAACAGGCTCAGCTGCCCACCTCTGAGGCGTGGCAGCGCAGCTCCGACTTCACCGTCCAGGGCGCTTACACCACCGCCCGCGCCCTGTTAGGCGGTGGCCTAATGCGGCCCACTGCAGTCTTCGCAGCTTCCGATGAAATGGCCATCGGCACCATCCTTGCTGCGAGAGACTTTGGGTTGCGAGTACCCGAAGAACTTTCGGTGATCGGCATTGATGGGCACGAGCTGGGTCAAGTCTTTGGACTGACCACCTTCGATCAGAAACCGCGGGAACAGGGAGCTCTAGCAGCACACCGTATTTTGGCGCGTTTGGATCAGTCCTCTCAGGATGCCGCTGTTACCTATGAGCCGGTGGCAGAGGAATTCCCCACCCAACTGGTAGTGCGCAGCAGTACGGCTGTGCCGCCAGCGGAATAGCTCCCCGCTGCCGAGGTGCTCTCGGTTCTATGGCTGATGAACGTTCCTGTCGAGGCGTGCGTGGATACGTGTGTCGGGGCGTGGGTCCGGGCGCGCGTCCGGAGTGTGCTCTGTGAGCAGGGTACCTGTGCGTTCATCCGTGAGGAAAAGTTGTTTAGGACGCTCAGAACGACCTTTCCTCACGGCTGAATGCATTTGGATCGGAAGGAAGCCTCTGACCCGCCCTTGCTGTACGCATATGCTGGCGACTAACCGGCGCTGGTGTGCCCGCGCTGGCCTGGACAAGACTGACGGAAATAGAGCCGGTTAAACAGGTGTGGCCACCGCGTGGGTGGCCGTTACTTGTTTGTTAATGTGGGGAGGCCCCGCACTGTGTGCGGGGCCTCTACCCTTACTGGTTGTCCGGCGGTGTCCTA
>NZ_JBTNDB010000013.1:0-92201 GCF_054511175.1 Arthrobacter sp. Sr24
AGAACTCCCCCTGAACGCAGGATGCGGAGTAGGAAGGACGGCTACTAAGGAAGACGTTGTAAGCCTTGTGCCTCGCCAGCTCTCCGTCTGACTCGGCGAATAGCGAATCAGTCCTGGTTGCTGAACGCGGCGTCAAAGGACAACGCGGACGGGGCAAAATCGAACTTCTTCAGTGCTGCCAGTGCTTCGGGAGCACCCTGCAGGCGGTCCATGCCGGCGTCTTCCCACTCGATGGAGATGGGTCCGTCGTAGCCAATAGCTGTCAGTGCGCGGAAGGAGGATTCCCAGGGCACATCGCCCCGGCCCGCCGAGACGAAGTCCCAGCCGCGGCGCGGATCTCCCCACGGCAGGTGCGAGCCCATGACCGTGTTGCGGCCGGTGGGGCGCAGCTTCGTATCCTTGCAGTCCACATGGTAAATCCGGTCCTTGAAGTCCCAAATGAAGGAGACCGGGTCAATGCCCTGCCACATGAAGTGTGAAGGATCCCAGTTCAGACCAAACGCGGGGCGGTGCCCAATGGCCTCCAGTGTGCGCACGGTAGTCCAGTAGTCGTAGGCGATCTCTGAGGGGTGAACCTCGTGAGCAAAGCGCACACCACATTCGTCAAAAACGTCCAGGATGGGGTTCCAGCGGTCAGCGAAGTCTTGGTAACCGGCCTCGATCACGGACTCTGGCACGGGCGGGAACATGGCCACATACTGCCAGATCGAGGAACCGGTGAAACCGACTACCGTCTTAACACCCAGCGCCTGCGCAAGGCGGGCCGTGTGCTTCATTTCCTCGGCGGCACGCTGACGGACGCCTTCAGCATCGCCGTCACCCCACACCTTCGAGCCCACAATGGCTTGATGGCGGAAGTCGATGGGATCATCGCACACGGCCTGACCCTTGAGGTGGTTGGAGATGGCCCAGACCTTCAGGCCGTAGCTTTCAAGCATGGCGAGCTTGCCGGCAACATAGCCGGGCTCGTCCCAACGCCACGGGTCCAAATGATCACCCGAGCACGCAATTTCCAGGCCCTCATAGCCCCATCCGGAAGCCAGTTTGGCCACTTCTTCGAGCGGGAGATCGGCCCACTGGCCGGTGAACAAGGTGTACGGGCGGCTCATGCGTTCAGTCCTTTTGAAGTGGTGATGAGTTGGGGGATGGTGACGCTGCTTCCGCCGGCTTCCGAAGAGGCCTCGATGGCCGCCAAGACCTGCTGCACACCGTACCCTTCCTCGAACGACGGCGACGGGTCTTCTCCGGTGGCAATGTTCAGCAGGAAATCGCGGATCTGATGCGTGAAGCTATGCTCCCAGCCAATCACGTGCCCCTGCGGCCACCAACCAGAAATATAGGGATGTTCAGGTTCTGTGACGAGGATCCGCCTGAAGCCCTGGACCTCAATCGGCTCTGTGCCGTTGAGGAAGTACAGCTCGTTGGGGTTTTCCAAGTTGAACGTCAGTGCTCCGGTGGTCCCATAAACCTCCACGCGGAGGGCGTTTTTCTGGCCTAGTGCCACGCGCGAAACATCTACGCTGGCCACAGCGCCACTGGCCATGGACAGCGTGGCCCAGGCTGCGTCGTCGACCGTGACGGGTTCAAGCCCATCGGGGCCAGGCCGCTCGGTGGTGAACGTGTGCAGCTTGCCGGAGACCTCGGTGACGGTGTCGCCGAGCAGGTACTGAACCTGATCGATGGCGTGCGATGCAATGTCGCCCAACGCGCCGGAGCCTGCAGTTTCCTTGCGCAACCGCCACGTCATAGGGGATTCGCTGTCGGCCAGCCAGTCCTGTAAGTACGACGCGCGGACCTGACGGATGCTGCCCAGCTCACCATCGGCGATGAGCTTGCGAGCCAAAGCCAGTGCGGGGATGCGGCGGTAATTGAAACCCACCATGGAGCGGACGCCTTGCGCGCGGGCGGCCTGCGCGGCGGCCACCATAATCTCGGATTCGGCCATGGAGTTGGCCAGGGGCTTCTCCACCAGCACGTGCTTGCCCGCAGCGAGTGCCGCCGTCGCAATTTCAGCGTGCAGCCAGCCGGGAGCGCAGATGTCCACAATGTCAATGTCCTCGCGGGCAACGACCTCCCGCCAATCGGTGGCTGATTCGCTCCAGCCATACTTCTTGGCGGCGGCAGCAACGGCTACGGCGTCCCGGCCCACCAAGACCTTTTGTTCAAAGTCAGGGACGTCGAAGTGGTTGGCTACGGTGCGCCAAGCGTTGGAGTGGGCTTGGCCCATGAACGCGTAGCCAATGGCAGCCACGCCCAAGGTGCGGATCGCCGACGGACGCGGGTCCAGCGGCTGTGCCTCCGCAAGGGGTGCGGCCGGTGATTGAGGGGAGGTCATGTGTGTGATTCCTAGAGGGTTGCGGCGGTGGGTGCCCAGTCAACGGGCACTGGCTCGGAGCTCGGGGCGGAGCTGGCAACATCAACGAATTCTCCGCTGTTGACGGACTCCGTGATCGAGACCATGGCATCGAGGATGTGGTACGCGAGTTCGCCCGTGGCGCGCTGCGGCACGCCGGCGCGGATGGAACGGGCCATGTCCAGCACGCCCAATCCGCGGCCATGGTCCGGACCTTCTGCGGGAATGGTGGTCCAATCTTCGTCGCCGCTCTTGAAGATCTGGATCTCGCCGTCGAAGTTGTTCGGGTCAGGCAGTGAAATTGTGCCTTCGGTGCCGGTGATCTCGACAAATCCCATACGCGGGCGGGGGGACTCGAAGCTGAAAACGCTGTGCGAGGAGGCGCCGGATTCGAACTGGGCGATGGCACTGACGTGAGTGGGAACTTCGACGTCGAACACCTCGCCTTCCTTCGCGCCGGAGCCAATGGTGCGGGTGGGGAACGCGGTGTTGCCCACGGCAGCCACCCTGGAAAGTGGGCCAAACGCCTGGACCAGAGTGGTCAGGTAGTACGGAGCCATATCAAAGAGCGGACCGGCACCTTCCTGGAACAAGAACGCGGGGTTCGGGTGCCATGACTCCGGGCCGGGGGACTGGAACATGGTCAGCGCTGTCAGCGGGGTGCCAATGGCTCCACTGTCAATCAGGCGGCGAGCCGTCTGCAGGCCAGCGCCAAGGAATGTATCCGGTGCGCAGCCAAGACGAACGCCGGCAGCGTCTGCTTCTTTGAGCAGGCCCAGGCCGCTTTCCCGATCCAGGGAGAACGGCTTTTCGGTCCAGACGTGCTTGCCTGCACGGACGGCTGCCGTGGCAACTTCTACGTGGGCGGCCGGAATGGTTAAGTTGACGATGATTTCAACGTCGGGGTGGTTGAGCGCCACCTCGACGCCGCCGGAAATTTCTACGCCGTACTCAGCGGCGCGTGCAGCTGCTGCCTCCTCGAAGAGGTCGGCAATGACCAGCACCTTCACATCAGGGAACGTGGTCAGGTTGTCTAGGTACTGCTTGCTGATGTTGCCAGCGCCAATGAAGGCAATGCCGACGGGTCCTGTTTTTGCCATGGTAATTAGGCCTTTCCGGCTTTGACGTTTCCTGCGTTGAGGAAGGCAAGGCTGGCAGCGATGCCTTCGAAGATGTCGCCGGCGTAGTCATCGAATTCAACCACGCCAACTTCCATTGACTTGGCGGCTGCAATGACATCCCAAACCGGGACCTGGCCCTGACCGGCAGGAACTTGAGCCAGGTTATCCGTGGTCAAAGGGCCGTCCTTAATGTGGATCAGCTGCACGCGATCGCCCAAGCTAGTCAGCACGTCAACGGCGTTAGCGCCACCCACGGACACCCAGTAGGTATCTACTTCCAAGATGAGTTCTGGATCCAGCAGTGTTTCAAAGTACTGCAGGGCCGTGGTGCCGTTGATGGTGGACTCCAACTCCCACTGGTGGTTGTGGTAACCCACGCGGATTCCATATTCGGCACCCTTCTTGGCGGCAGCGTTGAGACCTTCGGCGATCTTCTGGACGTCTTCGGCGCTCTGCCAGCGATCGGCAGGGATGAATGGGTCAATCACGGTGGTGATGCCCAGCTTCTTGGCCGCTGCAAAGATTTCGTCCTGATCAGCGCTGAGCAAGGGCGCGTGGCCTGACGGTGCGGTGATGCCGTTCGCCGTGAACGCAGCAGCGAGAGCATCGGCCGTGGCGACGAAGTTGTAGGGCTCAACCTGGGTGAAGCCAAGCTCAGCGACGCGGGCAATGGTTCCGGGCAAGTCTTCTTCAAGGGGCTTGCGGACTGTGTACAGCTGAAGGGAATACGACATTGAAACTCCTCGAAAGCATGAAAGTGTGTTCACGGTTCAACTTAGGGGAACTTATGCCGATCGTCAAGCAAAAGTTAAGGACTGACGCACGAAGCTTTAGATTATGACAGATGGAAGTGCATGTGTTATCTATTGGGAATGGCTAAGACCCCACTCCAGCAAACGCCGCGCAACTCAGTCGCTAGCCCTATCGCCAGCCCAGTGGCCACCAGCGATGGCACTGCATCGCGCGTCCCCGAGCAAGTCGGCCACGCACGAGCCGGGGACGTTTTTCAAATCCTAAGAGACGGCCAAGCTCGTACCCGAGCGGAACTGGCAGAGGTCACGGGGTTGGCCCGCTCAACGGTTGCCGCACGCATTGACGCGCTCACCGCTGCTGGCCTGATTGGCCCGGCAGGTGAGGCCATCTCCTCTGGTGGACGTCCGCCGTCGCGCTTTGCTTTTCATCCCTCAGCAAGGGTGATTCTGGCTGTGGATATTGGGGCCACCCATGTTTTGATTGCGCTGACGGACCTGGGCGGACGGGTGTTGAGCGAGCTGCGGACTTCCATTGATATTGCTGCCGGGCCCACCGCGGTGCTGGATGAGGTGCTGGAGCAATGTAGGCAGGTTTTCGCCACGGCTGGACGCCACGAAAGAGAACTCGTGGGGATCGGCATTGGTCTTCCTGGGCCCGTGGAACATTCCACAGGGCGGCCTGCGAGCCCGCCCATCATGCCGGGGTGGGACGGTTTTGATGTGCCGGCCTACGTGCAACAGCGTTTTCCCACGGATGTGCTGGTGGATAACGACGTCAATATTATGGCTTTGGGGGAGCGCGCGCACTACTGGCCTGACGCGCAGGATCTGCTCTTTATCAAGGTGGCCACGGGCATTGGGGCTGGCATTATCAGCGGCGGACGGCTGCAACGCGGCGCCGATGGGACGGCCGGGGACATGGGCCATGTGCGGGTTCCCCGTGGTGGCGAGGTGCTGTGTCGCTGCGGTAATTTCGGTTGTTTGGAGGCCATGGCGTCGGGGCCTGCCGTGGCTGCAGCACTCTCTGCCGGCGGTGTTCCGGCGCATAGTGGCGAGGATGTTTTGGAGTTGGCGCGCAGGGGGAATCTGGTCGCGATTCAAGCCATGCGGCAGGCCGGGCGCGATGTTGGCGATGTCTTGGCGGCCTCCGTAAACTTGCTTAACCCGTCCGTGATTGTCATTGGTGGAGGGCTGTCCTCGGCGGGAGAATATCTGATGGCAGGAGTGCGGGAGATCGTGTATCAACGCTCCCTGCCGCTTGCTACAGCGCGGCTGCGAATCGTCCAATCAATGGCCGGTGACCATGCCGGGGTACTAGGTGCTGGCCGCATGGTGATTGACCACATCCTCGCACCGGCGTCGGTCGAGCGGATCGTCGCCGCCAACGCGCAAGGATGAGTGGCATGGACGCCGCGCAGCCGAGAAGTCCGCAGCCCGGAAAGGTCCAGGCAAGCAAGCCCCAGCCGGGCAAGGTCACCATCAGTGATCTAGCCACCACGTTGGGCATCTCCAAAGCGTCGGTTTCTTATGCGCTCAACGGTCAGTCCGGTGTCAGCGAAACCACCAGAGCGCGCGTGCTTGCGCTAGCTGGCGAGCTTGGCTGGTACCCCAGTTCCAGCGCCCGGGCGCTCTCGCAATCTCGTAGCGATGCGGTCGGCATTGTGTTGTTCCGCGATCCCGAACAAATTGGTGTTGAACCGTTCTACATGAGCATTCTCGCCGGGATCGAAGGGGTTCTCGGCGCGCACGACATGAGTCTGATGCTGCGTATGGTCAACCCCCTCACCGTGCCGGATTCCCACACCCGAGACCTTGCCGTGTATGAGCGTTGGGCGGGGGAGGGGCGGGTTGACGGGGTCATCCTCTTTGATCACGTCCGCGATGATCCTCGCCCACCCGTGCTCAACCGATTCGGGATGCCCTTTGTGCGTTTAGGGGCTGGCACGGAGGTGCTCCCCGCGGCCCGAAGCTCCAATGTCACCGTCTCGCAGGCGGCGGACGCGGCCACTGTGGTGCAGGCTCTCCATGAGCGCGGGCACCGACACATTGCCTTCATTTCCGGGCCGGTGGATTTCCTGCATGAGGAACGTAAAACCGAGTACATCAGCGCGTATGCAGCACGTCTAGGAATGACCGTGGTGCTGTGTCCCTCGGATTATTCCGCGGACGACGGCGGCGCTGCAACTGTCGCTGTCATGGCCGGCTTGGTCCCAGGGTCACCTGATTTCCCCACGGCAATCATCTACGGCAATGACCTCATGGCAGTGGGCGGTTTGCAGGCTCTCCAGCGACTGAAGTTGCGTGTTCCCGAGCAAGTTTCTGCAGTCAGCTGGGATGACTCAATCTTGTGCCGTGTCAGTTCCCCCGGTCTGGCAGCTTTGGGCCGCAGCGTGGCCGATCTGGGGCGCAACTCCGCCCAGCTGCTGCTGGAACTGATTTCCGGCCATGAACCACGCAATATCGAGGCAGCACCTGGCCTCCTGAAGGTACGCGAGAGCCTAGGGCGCAACTCCCGCTAGGGCGGATTCCTGTAGAGCCGGAGGTAGCTGCGGCTACCGGGAACTGGCAGGTGCCTGCCCGGGTGCACGGCCCGCCCCGGGCAGACGCATCAGCGAGGGGCGCCGAAGAGGCGCGCGCCTACCACTGTTCTGCCCACATATTTTGACGGGCGCACTATCCAAAGAAGTTATAACGGATTGATAACAAGGGGCCATCGCTGAACCGGTTCAGTTATGGTGGTTACATCAGGCTTCATAGTGAGAATTTCCCTTCGTTTAGCGGATTATGGGGCATGCGACTGAGGCGGTCACTTTCTCTTGGTTGGTACTTTTGGGCGCTGATGAAGTTGCAAGTAGTTATTATTTCAAAGATTTTCTTACTTTTGATTGACCCTCGACATAAGTTCATCTAGGTTTGGTTCAATATCGAGCAACGCGAGCCTGAAAAGGTCCCACAGTTCGAGTTTTACGAACAGTTCTCCCACAGACAAGGAAGTCACGGAAGTGAAAAGACGTACTTTTGCCGCAGTCGCGGCCATCGCAGCATTCGCCATTACAGCCACCGGTTGCAGCGGCGGCACCGGCAGTGATTCCACTGATGCAGGTGGCAAGAGCATCACTTACTGGGCCAGCAACCAGGGCACCAGCGTGGACAACGATAAAGAAGTCCTCACCCCGCAGCTGGAAAAGTTCGAGGAAGAAACCGGTATCAAGGTCAACCTTGAAGTTATTGGGTGGAATGATCTTCAGACCCGCATCCAGACGGCTGTCACTTCCGGTCAGGCGCCGGATGTATTGAACATTGGCAACACCTGGGCTGCATCACTGCAGTCCACCGGAGCTTTCCTGCCGTTCGACGATGCAGCTTTTACCGCAATTGGTGGCAGGGACAAGTTCGTCAAGACCGCCATGGACACCGGTGGCATGCCTGGTCAGGACCCCACTTCGGTGCCGCTCTATGGATTGGCTTACGGGCTGTACTACAACAAGGCAATGTTCAAGGATGCCGGCGTGACTCCTCCCACCACCTGGGAAGAAATGGTTGCAGCTGCTAAGAAACTGACCACCGGTGACGTCCATGGATTCTCACTCGCGGCAGGCAGCTACACCGAGAACTCACACTTTGCCTTCATCAACGCAGCCCAGAACGGTGCAGAGTTCTTCGATGCCGACGGCAATCCCACCTTCACCTCGGATGGAATCGTAGACGGCATTGCCCGCTACTTGGACTTGATGCAGACAGATAAGGTAGTTGCTCCCGGGGACGCCCAATACGACAATGCAACACAGGCCATCAACGATTTCGCCACCGGCAAATCTGCCATGGTCATCAGCCAGAACAACGCCAATAGCTCCATCGCCTCACAGGGCATGGCCGATGACGCCTTCGGTGTTGTAGCCTTCCCGGCACCTGCAGCGGGCAAGAATATTGCCACCATGGTGGCTGGTATCAATATGTCTATCTTCAAGAACACGAAGAACAAGGATTCTGCACTGGAGTTCGTGAATTTCATGACCAGTGAAGACACTCAGGCTGCCTTGGACAAGCCGTTTGCAGCCCTTCCTGTGCTGGCTGGCGTAACACCCACCTTTACAGAAGATGCAGAACTGGCCAAAACGTTCTCTGACATCTATGAGAACAAGTCAGCACCGCTTCCCCTAGTTGCGGCCGAGGATCAGTTCGAAAGCACGGTCGGCAAGGCAATGAACCAGATGTTCGCAACCATCGCCTCCGGCGGTACGGTCACCAAGGAAGACATCAAGAAGGCCCTGGAAACAGCACAGCAGGCAGTCGAAGCAGCAATGTAACACCGTCCGGGCCCCAGTTTCGGGTCACCAAAGACCTGTAACTGGGGCCCTGGCCAGTGTGGACCCAATAATCCGCCGCTTCCAACCCTCAATTTCTTGTAGAAAGGTGTGTGTCCGCAGTGTCTGCTTCCACCGCCGTAAAAAATTCCGGCTCCTCCGCCGGGGCAGCCGAACGGAGAGAGCGTAAGCCTCGTCGTGCCGGCTGGTGGCTGCCGTACGCGCTGCTGGCCCCCGCCGTCATCTTTGAACTTGTCATCCACATTGTTCCCATGGTGACCGGCATTTGGATGAGCTTCCTCAAGCTCACCAAAATGTATATCTCCAACTGGGGCAACGCCCCGTTTGTCGGTTTCAAAAACTACGAGATCGCTCTCGACTTCAACTCCGCTGTAGGCATGGGGCTGCTGAAATCTTTCGGGATCACCGTAGCCTTCACCATCCTGGTCGTCGGATTCTCATGGTTGCTGGGCATGGCTGCGGCTGTAGCGCTGCAGAAGGTTTTCCCCGGACGCGCAGTCTTCCGCACACTCTTTTTGATTCCGTATGCACTGCCCATGTACGCCGGTGTCATCGCCTGGAAGTTCATCCTGCAGAAGGATAACGGAGCGCTTAACCACCTCTTGTTCGACAATTTGGGACTCCCCGGCGACAAGCCTTTCTGGCTGATCGGTGATAACGCCTTCGTCGCCGTAGTCATTGTTGCGATCTGGAGACTTTGGCCCTTCGCGTTCTTGATGCTGATGGCCGGACTCCAGTCCGTCCCCACCGACATCTACGAAGCTGCATCCGTCGACGGCGCCAAGCCGCTACGCCAGTGGTGGAACATTACGCTGCCGATGCTGCGCCCGGTGAACATGTCCCTGGTTCTGGTGATGTTCCTCTGGACTTTCAACGACTTCAACACTCCATTCGTTCTCTTCGGCGGCTCGCAGCCGCCCGCCGGCGACCTGATCTCTTTCCACATTTACAACGCCTCATTCTTGACGTGGAACTTCGGCTCGGGTGCCGCCATGTCAGTACTGCTCCTGCTCTTCCTCTCGGTTGTCAGCGGAATCTACGTTCTCTTCATGAACCGGAGGAAAGACAATGCATGACACAACCGGAACAAAGATCTTTAGAGTCGTCACGATTACCGCACTCAGCATTTTCACGATCATCCCCATCTACGTCATGGTTATCTCGGGATTGAAGCCGCTTAAAGATGTCCAAGGTGCATTCACCTGGTGGCCTGAATCGTTGACCATTCAGCCCTACATTGACATGTGGAAGACCGTCCCGCTAGCCGACTACTTCATGAACTCCGTGGTGGTCTCGACGGTAGCCACGATCCTCTCGCTCATCATCGCGATCTTCGCCGCCTACGCAGTTTCGCGCTACACCTTCCGCGGCCGGTCACTGTTCTCCGGTGCGGTGCTCTCCACCCAGATGCTGCCCGGCGTCCTCTTTTTGCTGCCTTTGTTCCTGATCTTCGTGAACATCAACACCAACTTCGGTGTCCAGCTAGTGGGAACGCGAGCCGGTCTGATCATCACCTACCTGACGTTCTCGCTGCCATTCTCCATCTGGATGCTCGCCGGCTACTTCAACGGCATTCCGCGCGAACTCGATGAGGCCGCCAAGGTGGATGGCTGCGGGCCAATGCGGACCCTGTTCACCATTATCTTGCCCACAGCCCGCCCGGGCCTGGTCGCGGTCGCCATCTACAGCTTCATGACCAGTTGGGGTGAAGTCCTGTTCGCCTCGGTCATGACCACCGACGCGAACCGAACCCTTGCCGTTGGCCTCCAGCTCTATTCGACACAGACCAACGTCTACTGGAACCAGATCATGGCCGCCTCCGTGGTGGTCTCCATCCCAATCGTGATTGGCTTCTTGCTCCTGCAGAAGAACTTCGTGGCCGGCCTGACCGCTGGTGCCGTTAAGTAATCCGCTACGTTCGACGCCGGCACGCACCGGCTCCAATGAAAAATGCCGCCGATAATGCCCGGTGCCGCTGATATATCAGCGGCACCGGGCATTATCGGCGGCAAAAGGGGAACGCTAAATGGCGCAGCCGTCCGGGCCACACGCTTCGGCATCGGAACCGGACGCGACCATCGTCAGCGGGTTTGCTTCCTGCCAGGCCTGATCCAGCGCCTGGCCGAATACTTCGGCAGGCTGAGCTCCTGAGATACCGTATTTGCGGTCAATGACAAAGAACGGAACGCCTTGAACACCAATGGCGCGGCCCTCGGCAATGTCATGGCGGACATCATCGGCGTACTTATCGGTGTCCAACGCTTCGTTGATGTCAGCAGCTGACAAGCCAGCCTCGGTGCCGATCTTCACGAGCGCATCGCGGGAGCCAATGTCCGCTCCGTGCTCAAAATGATTCGACAGCAGCGATTCCTTGACGACGTCTCCCAAGCTGTGCGCCTTGGCCAAATGCAGCAGCTGGTGGGCGTTAAAGCTATTGGCCACCACCACGTCGTCGAACTTGTAGTTGAGGCCTTCACCCGCGGCCTGCTCGGTGACGTGCGCGAACATGCCAGCTACCTGCGCCGGGTCCATGCCCTTGCGCTCGCTGAGGTAGCTGAGCTCAGTGCCGTCATAGTGTTCCGGGAGGGTGGGATCCAGCTGGTAGCTGCGCCACTGGACGTCCACGGATTCCTTGTGCGGGAAAGCCTCGAGAGCGGTTTCAAAACGGCGCTTGCCAATGTAGCACCAGGGGCAGGCCACGTCGGACCAGATTTCAATCTTCATACTTGCGGTAACGGGGGTGGTTCGGTGGATATTCCGGCGTCACACAGAATCGAGTTGACGGATGATGTTGATGTTTCCGTGAAACATCAACATCATCCGTCAACTCGATGTGAAATTAAGGCTGCCCCACCGGAACCCGGATTTCGGGTGTGCAGTGGCGTCGCATCCGGTGCGGCAACCAAACTTATGCTGCTGAGAGCTGCAGTTCTGGCTGCTCGGAGCTCGCGTGCAGGTAGTTGGCGTAGGCCGAGGTGGTCAAAAAGGCGGGGAAGTCCTCGCCCAGTGCCACGTCCGTGAAGATCTCCAGGGCGTCTTCGAAGCGGTCCGCATCGAAGCGGGGGAGCCGTGCGAACTCTTCTTCGAGCATCTCCTTGACCCAGTCGTAGGTGATGAGTTCGCCAGTGTCCGTGATGGCCTGGCTGTGGATCCACTGCCAAATCTGGGAGCGGGAGATCTCCGCGGTGGCGGCATCCTCCATGAGGTTGTTCAGGGCGACGGCTCCGTGGCCTCGCAACCAGGACTCGATGTATTGGACGCCCACCCAGATGTTGTCCCGGATGCCCTCTTCAGTGATGTTGCCCTGAGTGCCAGCGATGTTCAACAAGGCACGGTCATCGAGTTCCACCTCTTCGCGGGTGCGGTTGATTTGGTTCGGGTTCCACCCCAAGGCCTCATCGAAGACCTCCATGGCTACGGGGACCAGATCCGGGTGGGCCACCCAGGATCCGTCGAAGCCGTCGTTGGCTTCACGGGTCTTATCTGCGCGGACCTTCTCCATGGCATTGGCGTTAGCCTCCGGATCGCGACGGTTCGGAACAAACGCTGCCATGCCGCCAATGGCCATGGCGCCGCGGGTGTGGCAGGCGCGGACCAACTGCTCGGTGTAGGCCCGCATGAACGGTGCCGTCATGGTGATTTGGTTGCGGTCCGGGAGCACAAAGCGCGGGCCGCGGGTGCGGAAGTTCTTGATGACGGAGAACAAGTAGTCCCAGCGGCCAGCGTTCAGGCCGGCAGCGTGATCACGCAGTTCGTACAGGATTTCTTCCATCTCGAAGGCAGCGGTGATGGTCTCAATCAAAACCGTAGCGCGGATGGTACCTTGCGGGATGCCGAGTAGCTCCTGTGCCTGAATGAAGATGTCATTCCAGAGGCGGGCTTCTTGGTGGTTTTCAATCTTCGGCAGATAGAAGTAGGGGCCCTTGCCCTGCGCGATCAGGCGGCGTGCGTTGTGGAAGAAGTACAGCCCAAAGTCAACAATGCCGCCGGCCATCGGCTTGCCGTTGATCAACAGATGCTTCTCCGGCAAGTGCCAGCCGCGAGGGCGGACCACTATAGTGGGCATTTCCTCCTGCGGCGCCAGCTTGTACTCTTTGCCTTCCGGGCTAGTGAAGTCGATCCGACGCTCCAAGGCATCAATCAAATTCAACTGGCCACGGATGACATTGCCCCACGTGGGGGTGGAGGAATCCTCCATGTCCGCCAGCCACACCTTGGCACCGGAGTTCAAGGCGTTGATGGTCATCTTGCGGTCAACAGGACCGGTGATTTCCACGCGGCGATCTTCCAAACCAGGTGCCGGAGGAGCAACGCGCCAGCGGTGATCCTCACGGATGTGTGCGGTTTCGCGCAGGTACCGTGGATCGGAACCGCTGAGGATCTGGGAGCGACGTGTGCGGCGAGCCTCGAGCAATTGCGTGCGTCGCGCCGTCGTGGTGCGGTTGAGCGCGGCGATGAAGTCCAGGGCCTCAGGGGTCAGGATTTCATCTTGACGGTGGATGGGAGGTGCGGTCATGGTGATGCCATTGAACGTGATGCCGTTCAAGCTATTCGTTGAGTTCATGGGAGAGTCTCCTGAGCAAAAAATGCCGGTGATGGCGCGTGTTCTGGATCCGTGGAGTCCAGAACACGCGCCATGAGCCAAAAAGGTTAGTGGAACTGCTGGGCTTCTGTGGAACCAGCCAATGCGAGGGTGCCGCTGTTTGGATTCAGGGCGGTCGCCACCAGATCGAAGTAGCCTGTGCCCACTTCGCGCTGGTGCTTGGTTGCGGTGTAGCCGCGTTTTTCGGAGTCGAATTCTCGCTCCTGCAGTTCGACGTAGGAACTCATGCCGTTGCGGGCGTAGCCATGGGCAAGATCAAACATCGAGTAGTTCAGGGAGTGGAAACCAGCCAAGGTGATGAACTGGAAGGTGTATCCCATGGCGCCGAGCTCTCGTTGGAACTTGGCGATGGTGGCGTCATCCAAATGCTTTTTCCAGTTGAACGACGGTGAACAGTTGTAGGCCAGCATCTGGTCGGGGAACTCGGACTTGACGCCTTCAGCAAACTTCGCCGCGTGCTCAAGATCCGGGGTTCCGGTCTCCATCCAGATCAGGTCAGAGTGGGGTGCGTAGGCGCGGGCCCTGGCAATGGAAGGCTCTAGCCCGTTCTTGACGTGGTAGAAACCTTCGGCTGTGCGCTCGCCGGTGATAAACGGCTGATCGCGCTCATCCACATCCGAGGTGATCAAGGTGGCGGCTTCGGCGTCCGTGCGGGCAATGATGACTGTAGGGACACCGGCGACGTCGGCTGCGAGCCTTGCCGCGTTCAGCGTCCGGACATGCTGGGCCGTGGGGATCAAAACCTTGCCGCCCAGGTGCCCGCACTTCTTTTCGCTGGCAAGTTGATCTTCCCAGTGAACGCCGGAGGCGCCGGAGCCGATCATGGATTTCATGAGCTCGTACGCGTTCAGGGGGCCGCCAAAGCCGGCCTCGGCGTCGGCCACAATCGGCACCAGCCAGTCTTCAACGGTTTGCAGGTTCTCGGAGAATTCAATCTGGTCTGCCCGCAGGAGGGCGTTATTGATGCGGCGAACAACCTTGGGAACCGAGTCCACGGGGTAGAGAGACTGGTCCGGATAAGTGTTGCCGTTGGAGTTGGCATCAGCGGCAACCTGCCAGCCGGAGAGGTAGATAGCCTTCAAACCGGCCTTGACCTGCTGGACAGCCTGGTTTCCGGTGAGGGCGCCCAAAGCGTTGGTGTAACTGCCGGGAGTTGCGTTGCGCAGCTGGTTCCACAATTTCTCAGAACCTCGGCGTGCCAGCGTGTTTTCTTCCTGGACACGGCCACGGAGCTTGATGACATCTTCAGCGCTGAAGGAGCGTTCCACGCCGTCCCAGCGGGAGTTGGCAGCCCACTCGAGCTCGAGGGCGGCAACAGCCTGGGCACGAATCTGTTCCGGCGTCATTGCGGGTTCATGTGCTGCAGTCATGATGGAAAGCTCCTTAGTAGTTTGATTCTCGAAGACCGAGGATCACCGTGTAGTTCCGTGTTCCTTCTTCGTGATTTCTACTATTCCGAGCTTTTCAAGGGGTTACTAGAGCAAATTGGTGGAAAGATTTGCAGTTCTTCACGTATCCTCAAGAAATGATCAATGTGGGCTGGAACACAGGCGAAGCGTTCGGGGCAGGTGGCAAGATAGCGGCTGCCACCCATGAATTGGACATCATTTCCCTGGGCCGGAGAGTGCGTCATCTTCGCAAAACCCAGGGCATGACTCTGGATGATTTGGGCGCAAAGGTGGGGGCTGCGCCGTCGCAACTTTCCTTGATTGAGAACGGTAAACGGGAACCCAAGTTGGGGCTGCTGCAGGCGCTCGCTGGGGCACTCGGCGTCGGGCTTGATCAGTTGTTGGGGAACGAGCCGCCCAGCCGTCGGGCAGCGCTGGAAATTGAGTTGGAAAGGGCGCAGCGCGGCCCGCTATACCAATCGCTGGGATTGCCCACAGTGCGTGTCAGCTCGCGGCTATCCACGGAAGTTTTGGAGTCGTTGGTGGGGCTGCAGCATGAGCTGGAACGGCGGCTGGATGAGCAGTCGGCCACGCCTGAGGAAGCGCGCCGGGCCAACAATGAGTTGCGGATGGAAATGCGTGAACGCAACAACTATTACCCGGAGATTGAGCGGCAGGCGCAGGACCTGTTGAAGGCGGTGGGGCATGACCATGGTCCGCTCTCCCACCATGTGGCGGCGGACGTTGCCGAGCACCTCGGTTTCGACCTGCATTACGTGGGGGATTTGCCGCATTCCACCCGGTCCGTGACGGATTTGAAGAATCGCCGAATTTATCTCACGCAGGGCCAACGCTCGGATCATGACCCGCGCTCGGTGTTGTTGCAGGCGCTGGGCCACTACGTGTTGGGGCATGAGACGCCGAAGGATTATTCGGACTTTCTGCGCCAGCGCGTGTACACGAATTATTTTGCGGCCTCGCTGCTCATGCCTGAACGCGCCACCGTGGACTTCCTGCAGACCGCAAAATCGGCCAAGGAGCTGGCCATTGAGGACATTCGGGATGCCTTTGCTGTCTCTTACGAAACGGCCGCGCACCGGTTTACAAACTTGGCTACGGAACATCTGGGGATCACCACGCATTTCCAGAAGGTGCATGAATCCGGGATCATTCACAAGGCCTACGAGAACGACGGCGTGAACTTCCCCGCCGATCACACCGGCGCGATTGAGGGCCAAGCCGTGTGCAGGCTGTGGACCTCCCGGGCGGTATTTGATGTGCCGGATAAGTTCCGTGCTTTCAACCAGTACACGGATACGGTGATGGGAACATTCTGGTGCACGGCCCGCACAGAGCGGCATTCCTCTGGAGAATACTCACTGAGTATTGGTGTGCCGTATGAGCATGTGAAGTGGTTTCGTGGCCGGGAAACTACGGAACGTTCGCAGTCGCGGTGTCCGGATCCGGATTGCTGCCGCCGTCCGCCAGCGGATCTTTCGGCGCAATGGGCTGGCAATGCATGGCCGTCCACCAGGGCCAACTCACACCTGTTAGCGGCCATGCCCCAGGGCGCTTTCCCTGGTGTTGATGAGACCGAGGTATACCGGTTCTTGGCCGCTCACGAAGGTAAATAGGGAGTGCGGGTTGTCCTGGGCTGGCTGGGGGTGGAATTGGGCTGGGGAAGGAAGCGTGGAAAAGTTCCCGCTTTCTTCGCCTGACGTTCACTCGGGCAAGGGGTTGCTGGCCCGAGCTGGAACATAGCTTTAGAAGTGCCAGCGCTGCCAAAAGTGAGGAACTCCCATGACCACCCACCACATTCCCGTTGTCCTGACCGCGGCGGGTGCTGCCGGTAACGACGAAGACGTGCTCGGGGACAATGTCTCCGTGGTCAATAACATGTATCAGGCGCTCTTGAACGTGCCGGAGATTGCACCGAACGCGCTGCGCAGCTACTTCGTAGATTTTTACATCACTCAAGCGCTCGACGGCGGATTCGCCCAGTATGTTTTCATGTCGCCTGACCGCGACGAGTTAGACACTTATGTCCGCGAGGGGCTCGAGGCGATGGGAGCTACGGCTCACCTGGAACTCTTCAACCGCACGGCTGCGCTCTATGATTTGCTCACTGAAACTGAGCTGGAGGACTATCTAGAAGACGGCGCCGAGATCCAAGGTAACCGCGCAGATGGGGCTCTCGCTATGGAAACTTTGGACGCTGAGTTTGAGGATTTGTTCGAGGCTGAGGACGTCACCGGGCTCAATGCCGCATGGCTGCGCAGTCAGCCCGGGTTGCTGGTGTTGGAGGAATCAGAGCTGGTGACCCACATCAGTGACCGCGTGGCACAGGTTTCAGATATGGCAGAACGCCAAGCTGAGACCGAGGAGTTCGATGAGTCTGAACTCATCGTGCTCGGAGGGGATTCCGGCAGCGCCACTGCATGAATTTGCCGTAAGGTCGAGCCATGAACGAACTCAAATGGACCAAGACTGCCCCCGCCAAAACTGCGTGGCAGGAGATGCCCTTTGGTCCCGGCATGTACAAGTGTTTTCTGACCGGCGGCCTGCCCAAGAATGTTCAGTGGCCCGCAGAATTGCAGCCACTGAAACGAGGGGATCTGATCTATGTGGGCCGGGCAACGAACCTGCGCAGCCGGGCCCGGCACCATGATGTGCAAACATCGAAGTCCACTTTTCGCCGTTCGCTCGCAGCCATCCTCGGCCTCCAGGCTCAGTGGCACGGGCGCTCCGCACACCCGCGGCTGACCGATGCTGACGAAGAGCTCCTCAGCGCATGGATAGTCAGCAATCTAGGCACATCCTTTTGCCTGGTGCTGGACTTGGACAAACTCACCGAGCTCGAGGACGGCCTGCGCGCGGAACTTCAGCCGCCCTTTAACCGCGATGGGCTGACGCCAGAGCAGTTGTACGTCTCGAGTGTTGCCACGGCGGCTCAACGCAACGCTCTGCGCGACAAGGGCTGAGGGCTCGAGCAACAGGTGTAGGTTCCCGTTTTGGATGTCACTATTCTCAGTTTCGTGTCACCATCGTCTGGCAATGCTGGCAATGCTGGCAATGCTGGCATGACGGAGTGGGCACTGAACGAGTTGGTTGACGCTCCCTAAGGGGAATCTCCTGCGGGACAGCAAGCAAGAGTTGTCGGGATGCAACTGGAATCTGCGGGTGGAATGGCACTTTTTCGCTGGCCAATATTTACCCGCCCGTTCTATGAGGTTCAGGTGATGCTCGTGGATATCAGTCCGGTGAGGGGTGCGCGGTTGATGATCTCTGTAACGTCGCTGATGTCCGTGATCCAGTCATGGACTTCTGGTGAAACGAGTTTGAAGAGGGAATTCATATCTTCCAGGCGCCTCGTGACGCTGGTTGAGGCGCTGGCGACGGGTTCGAGGTGGGCCAGCCGATTTCGTAGGCTGACTGCGGAATCCAGATACTTTGCGACGTCGGCCCGGGTTGTTCCGCGTGGAAAAGCCTTGTGTAGATAAGGAGTCCAGAGTGTGCTTTCTCGTGCCCTCGGCGTGATGAGGAACCGCCAAAAGCCGAAAGACAGTCTGGCTATGACCATACCGTTGGTAGCTGCGGCACCGATATCGCGTTGAGCGCTGCGAAGCAGCTTCAGCCCGTCGCTGTTGAGTCTCTGCTGTCGGAGACGTACTCGCTGTGTGCCGTTTTCCAGATACAACCACTCAGGTGCTGACTGTGCCGCCCAATCAGGAAAAGCTGGCGCCAACTGCGCGTCAAGGGCATTCCGAACCGAGACCTCCACATGGGCCAGGTCGCGGAGGATTGCTGACGATAGTTCTGAGCTCCATGCGTAGATCTCCATGGCCAACAGGTGGTCCCCGGATGCCAAAGTCAGATACTTGTCGTACCGGTGTTGCGATAGCCATGCTGTGGCCTGATTTGGCGTGGGAATGGTGGCGTGTGGCGATCCTTCAGGCATGAGTAGTAAACTACAGGGGCACTACGGGATCGGTCCTCTGTTCAATGGTTCGCCATTCGATTAGGCAGCGTGGTGCATAGAAAGAATCGAAGGGCTCATCGTCACGATGAGCCCTTTCTTTTCATGCTGGCGTCCGACTTAACCGAAGCACCGCAGCGAGTACGCTGAATACCCAAAAAGATTAGTGAGACTTCAGAAGGCGACTGTACAAAGATCGATAGTCACGGGCACTAGGATTCTGCGTCCCCAGCGGGAATGGCTAACGGGACGATAAGACGCAAGATGTACTGCCTGTGCTCGGCGCAAGCCGCGGCCGCTTAGTATCCTTCTGGCTTGGTGGCAGCACCATCGATCCACAGGTGGTCCTTCGGGTCATTGTGGGTGTTCTCCGTGCCAACGTGTTTGCTACCGATCCTGTCGCCTTTCGTGATGACATGAACCATGGCCATACCGTGCCCTCGCCCAAGGCCGTATTCCTCAGACAGCCATGTCAGGATGGGTCCCGCCTTGGTTTCTGGACCTAAACCGCGCTGATGAGCGAGTTCGATCAACTGGCGCGGGGTAAGGCCTGTCTTTTTCTCAACCGTGTCGAGGTAGGCCTGGAATGACATCGATGTCCTTTCTTTTGTCCTTTCTTTAGGGCCATTGTGTCGCATATGTTGGGAGTTCGCTAGCGGAACGGCTAACGGGCACTTGGCTTGTTGGGAAGAAAAGACTTCAGGACGGATACCCAATCATCGAACGCGTCGAGATGCGCGTCGTGGCTGGCTCCGGGTAGATCGTGGCGCTGGGTGTTGTGGCCGCGCAGGACAAACTCGGACTTTTCGTCCGAGGTGAACATGCCGTACTCCCCGTAAACCACCAACGTCGGTGCCTCGATTGATTCCCATTCCTCCCATCTGGGCACCGACACTTCCTTGATTGCCGAGACCATCACGTCTGGATCGAACCTGGGCCACAATCCATCGTTGCGTTCCTCCAAGTCTTCTGCCCAAGCTTTTTCGAGTGCACCATCGCCGATGAATGCGCGGGCCGTCGTATGGTTAGCGAAGGGCACTGGCCATGAATGGAAGAATTCGCCCATGGCCTCGTTTTGGATGTGGTTGCCACTGCCGGCTCCGGTTTCGAGCAGCACCAGCCGGTGAATTAGATCCGGGCGGGCCGCGGCGACGAGCATTGCGGTGTGACCGCCCATTGACTGGCCAACAAGTGTCACAGACTCTCCGACGGCCGTTTCAATGACGTGAACTACGTCGTCGATGAAGGCTTTTCTGGAAAGGTCCTCGGGATGGCGGGTGCTTCTGCCGTGCCCGCGGAGGTCGATGAGGATCGTTCTGAATTCAGGGAGCGCAGCCGCGGTCTGGAAGAATTCCCTGGCGCTGCCGGCGAGTCCGTGCAAGATCACGACAGCATGGCCGTCGCCACCCGAATCAAAATAGCTAATCTGCACACTTGATCCCACGTCAATAATGAACTCGCGCAACGGTCGCGTATTGGAATCCACTCTTCAAAGGTAGCTCCCAGCGAGCCGGGTGCCGGACAACACCTCAGACAGGGAATCGGAATGAGCGCATTTTAGCTCCGGAGTCGTCTCATCGCCCCGCAAGGGGTATGTCCGGATAAGCGTTCAGGAACGTCCCGCAATCCAGCGGCCTCTCTATTTCCGTATGCCACGCCCCGCATAATGTCCGGTGGGCTTGCTTATACGGGACGGGGGTTTCGAGCCCTTGAGGTCGGCTGTGGGAAAGTTTCACGAAAGTGAGACTCACGGTGGCGTTGGCCTGAGCATCGTAGCTGGTCAGCGTGTTTGGATGGTGACAGCTAACTCGGGACTTTACAAAAGGCTTATAGAAGAGTGGTTCTGCACCTAGCTGTTGCGGCCGGAATGCCTGGCTGAGTCTGCATGAAGAAGCTCACTGTCGTCAGTCCGGCCGTGGATGAAGCAGTGATCGCGGCGCCATCACCGCGCCGAAAGACCCTGGCGTATTTACGCTTTCGCAGATTCTCCTGCAGCCGCAGAGCTAAACCATGCCCTGGCCGTCGTCGTACTACTTGGGTGGTAATAGTTAGTGGGGTATATGCGTTTGCATATATAACGGCGGGTACTCCGCTGGCTCACTGAAAGGAACCACACCATGCAGAGGTTTACAGGCAAGTCAGTCATCATCACCGGAGCAGGATCAGGTCTGGGACGTGCCGCGGCACTCCAGATCGCCAAGGAAAACGGCAAGCTCACCCTTGTAGATCTGAACGCCACGGGCTTGGCGGAGACCGAGCGGGAGATCCGCGAGATCGCACCGGAAGCCGAGCTTCTCTCAGTGACAGCGAACGTGGCCGACGAGTCTGAGGTCCAGAGCTACGTGGCGCAGGCCCTCAAGCGTTTCGGAAGCATTGACGGTTTCTTCAATAACGCAGGAATTGAAGGCAAGCAGAACCTGACAGAGGAGTTCGGCTCGGAAGAGTTCGACAAGGTGGTCTCCATCAACCTCAATGGAGTGTTCTACGGACTCAAGCACGTACTTAAGGTGATGAAGGAACAAGGTTCCGGTGCCGTGGTGAACACTGCCTCGGTGGGCGGCATTCGCGGCGTCGGCAACCAGTCCGGCTACGCCGCCTCCAAACATGGGGTGGTGGGCCTGACCCGCAACTCCGCTATTGAATACGGCCAGTTCGGCGTACAGATCAATGCCATTGCTCCGGGTGCGATCATGACACCCATGGTTGAGGGCTCCTTGAAGCAGATCGACCCGGAAAACTGGGAAGAAGTGGGCCGCT
The DNA here is from genome assembly GCF_054511175.1 of Arthrobacter sp. Sr24. Lineage (NCBI taxonomy): Bacteria > Bacillati > Actinomycetota > Actinomycetes > Micrococcales > Micrococcaceae > Arthrobacter > Arthrobacter sp. Sr24. Next base: position 21,276 of record NZ_JBTNDB010000013.1, read on the forward strand.
CATTCGTGGAGCCAAACCCCATGAAGCGCTTTGGCAAGCCGGAAGAAGTAGGCCAACTTGTCGCCTTCTTGTTGTCCGGTGACGCCGGGTTCATCAACGCAGCAGTGGTTCCGATCGACGGCGGGCAGTCCTACAAGTACTGATGTGTAGCCTTCTGCCCTAGCCAGACTGAAACGGGCAAACTGGCCAGTAATACGGCGGCCCCGCAGTGAAACCACTGCGGGGCCCCCGTATTGCTGGGTGTGGGCCGCTAACTATCCCAGATCAACAACTTCGAACTCGAGCAGGTCCATGCCGCTAGCCACTGGTGCTTGGGCGGAGTGATCGTGGCCGGGCCGCTTAGCGCGCCGCGCCGCCGATTTCGGCGTGGCAACCCCGCTCATTGATCTGGTCCTGATCCAGTCCCGAGTCACCGAAGCAACCAGAGCCTGACGCGCGTGGGGCTACCGCTCGTATGAAGTAGACCTGCGCTGAAGTAGCCCACGGCTACGCACCTCTTCCTCAATAAGGTGCGTAGCCGGCGTCGTGCTTGATCCACAGCAAGGGGCTAACTCATGGTGCGCAGGGGCCCCAATTGCTTGTTGACCGTGGAGGGGTCGAAGGCTGTCGGGTCGATGTGCTGACCCTTGCGCAAGCCCAGCCATGAGCGGATGTTTGCGTGGTCGGGGTCGCTGGGATTTCTGGACGTGGCAAGTTTTTCCATCCAACCATGGGGCCCGAAGGAGTCCTCTTGCGGGGGATGACCGCTGCCGGCCACGCACAGCGGCAGAATTCCAGGAGCCTTTGCGGGAAGGATTTTCTCCAAGGTTATGGTGTGCTCCCAGTTGTCACCAAAATCGTAGGTGTACAGCAGTGTGTCCTTAGGGGCGTGTAAGAGGGTGTTCAACGCTACGCCCTCTTCATCGGCGGGAGGGTCACCCAAGTGCTCCGCTTCGGGGTCATCCGGAGCGTATCGGATTACGTTGGGGTGGGTGCCCAGCATGAACTCGTGTAGATGAGTTTCATTCCACGCGAAGAGATTTTGGATGATTTCGTGGAGCTCATCAAGGCCCAGCTCGGCGGGAACGGTGACGCGGCGCCAGACGCCAGGGGTGATCCCGTCAATCTGAATTTTCAGCTGGAACGTGGCCTGCGACGGCCCACGAGTCAGCCTAGACTGCTTCGCAATGTGCTTGTCCAAGAGCCCCAGAAGTTCTTCCACGGCGTGACGCAGAACCGGAGGGACAATGATGTGAGTATCTATCTCCACTAGTCCGTTGGCAGCGGCGTCTCGGATTCTTTCCTCAACAAACATCGCCGTGAACTTCTCGGGGCCAGTTGCCGGCCCCTGCCCGAAGACCTCAGATGTCTGCGGGGGATTGCCAGAAGCGGCAGCAGCAATGATTCCTGCAACCTGGGTCCGCACAGGGTTTTCCGGCTGAGAGTCGTCGTACGGAACTAAAGCGTCGTAGAGGAAGTAATAGGCCAGTATGGCGGCGTATCTGGCCCTATGGTCAGGGTCGCTTTGGAATCTTTGGCCGTGGCCGGTCAGTTTCACACGCTGACGGTCTACTTGAATCAACTCGGCCTCGGTCAGCACCTGCCAGTACTCCATTAAACGCGGCACCTGGGTCATTGACGTCACTTGGTTAGGTTCGCCGTCACCGGGCCTCGTGCTGCGGGTGGCTGCCCCGACGGCCTCCACCTCGACGCAGGCCGCAGCTCCCTGAATGTCTTTGCGGGGGAGCAACCCTGACGGGGTCGTTTTGCGGCCCTCTCCTATCCAGTCCAGAAGCGCCCCAACCCGGCGGACAAATACCAGTTCCGCGGCGGATTCGGCTGCTAGCTCAGCGGTTTGAGGTTGCCGGAACACGCGCTGAGCATACTTCGCATTGGCGGCCCGGGTTTCCTCGGGGGAAGTCATAGTGATTAGCTGAATCAGGTCATCACCGGTGCCAGTCCATGCTTGGGTTGTCATGAGGAATTTCACATAGCTATTGAGCGCCAGCGCTATGGATTTACGCATTTCCGGATGAAACCCGCCAGCCGAATCCAGAATCCTTGAGGTCATATCGACTTCGAGATTGGTTGCATCCGGTGCCTGAACGCTTTGGGCGTAGTTCTTGAAGAAGTCCTGGAGCAGGGAGATAAGCCAATCGACTTCTTCAGCATCTACACCAGCCTGAGTCATCCAGATCTTAAATCCTGGCAACACCGGAGCAAGTGCCCGCGCAGCAACGGCGTCGGCTAAGGACACCACGTTTGAGGCTTTGTTCGTGCCTGAGTTCGTGCCTGAGTTTATGCCTGAGTTTATGACCGTGGCTAAGCCAGCGCCTGTGCTTGATTCTGAGCCGCTGGCTTTGTCCGCGGCGGCTTTTGCTGGGTTGCCGAAACGGGATGATTTGCTGGGCTTGGACTTTTTGGCCATGGGTTCCTAAAGATAGGGACGGAGGGTCGTGTGGAACGCTAGCTGGACAACCGCAAGCCCGCACCTTTTCGCGAAAGGTGCGGGGCCGGCGTCGCGCTTGGGAAAGTGCTCGGGAAAGGTGCTCGTGAAAACACTTGGTGGAAAACGCTCAGTGAGAAAGGGATGTCAGTGAGCCTCTGGTAGATCCTGCGCAGCCGAACTCAGCCGAACTCAGCCGAACTCAGTCGAACTCAGCGGACTCGCCGAGTTAGTTGAACTCGCGCCGGGACCCACGGCTTGAACCGGCACGTCATCGCTGAGCATGTCCACCACATCGGCCCGGTAGGCAGGCGGAACCGAAACGAATTCGTCCACGATGACCAGGCCTTCATCGGCCCAGTGGGCAATGTTGGTTGCGATGGCCAGCAGATCCGGGTGGACCGAATCGGGCTCAGCCAACGCCTGGATCAACACCGCAGATTCCGGCGGCTCAACGGAAGAGCACTGCGTCAACCAGTCAGTCATTTCCAGCTGCCAATACTCCAGCTCACCCTCTTCGCCGTCCTCTTCACCGCTGTCAGAACCGGCCAAGGTCACCGTGAAAATGAACAAACCCATCAGTTCACGCATGGTCTCGATGACGTCGTCGTCGGACTCGGGATCGAGGGCTGGCTTGGTGACATGAAGCTGCCCCTCGGTGAAGGTAATCAGCCCCGTGACATCCAGCATTTCTAAGTACAGTGCAAGCCGGGCAGCACTACGGTCCTCGGCAGTGGTGAACTTCGCGGCATCACTCAGCAACCCCAAACCACTGTGGACCAGCGTGGCTGCGGCGCCTTCCGCATCAGCCAGCGCGTGGTCTTCATCGAGATCTCTACCGTCGCCAATCCACTCCAGCAAGGCCATGGTGTTCTGCCACAGGGGGGTCTTTGTCACGGTCTCAAGGATCTCTTCGGAGGAAAGCTCCGGGACAAAAACGTCTGCGAATTCGTAGTCCTCAGGGGCCCAATCACTCTCGGCGGGATTTACACCCGTTCGCGCGAGCTCGCTTTGGACCGCGTCTAGATCCTCAGCGTGCCCGGTCCAGAGTTTGGCCTGCGTCAAATAATCAACGTAATCCCGCACGCCCGCACGCAACGTCAAAACTCCCAGCGGGTTTGCATGACTGGTGACCTCCATGACTTCTTGAACAGCGGCAGGATCCAAATTTGTGGGGTCGGTGTGGGGCTCCAGCATGCGGTACATGTCAAAGAAATCGTCCAAGATCGCCAGGCTCATATCGATTGATGTGTCCGGGCGGCTCTGCGCTTCCAACCACGCTACGAACCCTGGCGAGAGTGATTCCATGGCTCGGTCCAAGCGAGCCTCGAGAGAGGGGCGGTTGACCGAACGGGTGGCGGCGTCGGCGCTGGCTTTGGCAGGGTTGCCGAATCGGGACTTCTTGGTCTTCTTGGCCACTGGATTCCTTGGTGTCGGCGTGATGAGACCCCTTAACCGTAGCCGCACTGACTCTCAAGTGCCCGCGGCCCACCTCAGTCCAGCCGGACCGGGATCAATTCTGCCCCGCCCCCCACATCCGCCCCCGCTCTACTGGGCGCGGTTGTGGGGGACTAGCCCGGAAACCCAGCGCCATCAGCTCCGCATCGAGTACTCCCGCCACCGCTCTCGCGCAGTGGAATCCAGCGCCGCCTCGACCCAGCGGCCCATGCCAGCGTATGCCTGTTCCCTAATTTTGGCCGGGGACAAGAAAACGTCATGAAAGGCACCAGGAATTCTGTGTAGCGTCACCTTCGACCCCAGATCCGGAGCCCGTGTAGCAACCGTGTCCACATTCAAAACCACATCCGCGGCCAGTGCAGTAGAGGACCATTTTGGCTGCAGATAGCTTTTATCGGAGAGCATCACCAGCACCGGAACCTCGAGCCCCAACCCTTGCGCCACATGCGCCTGCCCTTGAAAAATAGCGTGCAGGAACGACGCCGTTACGGGAAATCCGCGGTCCGGCCGCCACTGCGATTCATACTCCCATTCGCCGTCGAACAGCTTGGAAACGGCCCGCGTGTAGAACCCAGGATCGATCGAGGGAAAAGGAACCATCGGCCTGAACTTGGTACGCGCCTGAATCAACGGCGCCACCATGGCCCGGCCCACCTCACTAGCCTGGAATTCCAGCCACGGACTATTAAGCACGACGGCGGCTGCCGCACCCGGGTGCCGCGCGGCCCACAGGCTCAAGGTCAGACCGCCGGCCGAATGACCCAACAACACCAAAGGGCGTTCTCCACTGGGTTCGGGTGTTTCCTCAACACGCTCCCGCCCGGTCAAAGCATCAAAGGCCGCACTGAGTCGGTGCCGGGCCTCATCCAAGAAAGCCATCTCAAAACTGCTCTGCTCAGCCTCCTCATCGTGACCGTCTATGGCGGGGCCGTCTACGGCTGTGCCTTCCGCAATTGTGCCGCCCACGACTGAGGGCTGAACCCCGGCACCATTCTCAGCCCTACGCCCAGCCAGGCTCACTTCGGGGACCACGCTGCGCCCCATAGCCGCAAGCGCGGCGGCGATGTCGTCGTCGTACTCGGTGAGGGAGGAAACTTGGCCGGGAAGCAGGCCCGGACGGAGACTGCGGCCATAGTTGTGCAGGTCAAGGGCATAAAATTTCGCGCCCGCACGGTGCCAGAAATCGGCCAGTTCGTGTTGGAAAAAGTAGTCGGACCAGCCGTGCACGTAGAGGATGTCAACCCCAGCGAGCACAGGGGAGGCCCCCGGTGGCGCCTCGCCAACGCGCCGGATCAGCGTGGCGGGCGATCCGGCAGGTAGGTCCAGGGTCAGTTGCTCAAAGTTTGGGCCGAGGACATCTTGCTGCCATGAGGTCATGCTTCGATGGTAGCCGGAGCAGGCCTAGAAGCAGTTGTATCCTGATGATGCGCCCTCTGTGCGGCCAGTTTTTGTGACTGTGAGGTTTGCATGACGTTGGCATGTGCGAGAAAGGTGAGGACATGGCTCTCTGGCAGGATTCTTTTCACGACTGGGCCCACGCTTGGGCTTCTTTGCAGGACGTGGAGTCAACCGTGGCCGGCGCCGTGGTCACGATCGGGACGCAGCAGGTGATGATGTGGCCCGGTGATGGCTCCGCATTTGAGTCAGTTCCTGCCGACACCGAACTGGTTTTGGTCACCGATGATCCCGCCGGGGCCACCGAATTTGCCCGGTCGCAGGTGCTTCGCGCCATTTCCTCCAACGTGCTGTTGTGCGCCGAGACAGAGGACCTAGATTTGGTCCCGAACTTGCCGGCAGATGCTTACCTTGCCGAAGCTCCCATGGAGAATTACGACGTTGTTGAAGTGGCACTTTTTGACCGGCCGGTGGCTAGGGGGCGAATGAGCCTAGGCGTGGAGCTGGCTGTCATAGCCGCTCTGGTTGTCGAAGACGGACAGGATGAGCACATCCCTGTATTCGAGCAGGCCATGGTGGCAGGATTGGGCGAAGAAGCATTCACCCACGGCGCCCATACGCTGTACCTGATCGCTGGGCCGGAACAGGCTGAGCGTTTTACCGCCGTTGAAGGCTGGCGCAAAGTGGCGGATGTCCTGACTTTCGCTCGGTAACGCCGAGCCACTGGGGGCGGGTGGGCAGAAAATGCTGGACATGGCAGAATAGAGGGTGGCCCGGGTGCAGACGGGTCCAGTGATAATACAGCCGGCCGGGCCCTGCGGGGTGCGGCATGAGCGAACCACTTAGCTATAGAAATTTGAGACTGAACATGTCCCCGCTGCAAAGCAACGCTTCGGCAACCCCTCTTAAAACCACTTCGAGCACGGCCTTTGCCGCTGTAGGAAGCCGCTATTTCGGCATTCTCTTGGCATGCATGGCTGTCATTGTCATCCTGTCCAACATTGGCGCCTCCAAGGGTGTCCAATTTGGCCCAATCATCACCGACGGCGGCTTTTTCCTCTTCCCGTTCGCCTACATTCTGGGCGATGTAATTAGTGAACTTTACGGTTTCAAGGTCAATCGTAAGGCCGTGCTGACCACGTTTGCGCTATCCATTTTTGCATCCCTCAGCTACTGGGTGATCATTCTTCTGCCTGGATTCACCGACGATTACGGTATCGCTAAGCAACAAGCGCTTGAAGATGCGCTGGGCCCGGTGCCGCAGATTGTGCTGGCCAGCCTCCTGGCATTCTTGGCGGGGCAGACCGTTAACTCCTGGATCATGGTTCGCCTGAAGGCACACCACGGGGAGCGGAAACTGTGGATCCGGCTCATGGGCTCCAGTGGTGCCGGCGAGTTCCTGGACACCCTGATTTTCTGTGCCATAGCGGCGCCGGTTATCGGGATCGTAGGCTTCGGAATGTTTGCGAACTACGTGTTGGTGGGCTTCTTGTACAAGGTGGGCGTGCAGTACGCGCTTATCCCGTTTACCTCGATGGCGATCGCCTGGTTTAAGCGCAACGAACCGACGTACCAGGCTGCGCATTCTGACTGACTGACGCTGCTACCTACGCTGCTGTAACTTCGGCGGGCGTTTGCGTGAAAAGACGGAGTTCTACGACCGTCTTTTCACGCAAACGCCCGCCGAACTCGTTTATTCGTCGACGCGTTTCCCGTCGAGGCGCCTAACGCTTGGGGTAGTAGCGGCGCAGCGTCTCGGCCTTGAACTCGAAGAACGTGCCGTCCTCAATGGCGAGCCGAGCGTCGTCGACCATTTTCACCACAAAGCGTTCGTTGTGGATGGAGACCAGGGTAGAGGACACCATTTCCTTGGCCTTGAACAGGTGGTGGATATAGGCGCGCGTGTAGTTCTCGCAGGTGTAGCAATCGCATTCCTCGGACAACGGCGTGAAGTCGCGCTTGTACTTCGCGCCGGAGAGGTTGAAACGGCCATCCGGGGTGTAGAACGCGGAGGTGCGGGCCACCCGGGTGGGGGAGACACAGTCGAAGGTGTCGGCGCCGTTTTCAATCGCGGTGAAGATGTCATCCGGCTCTGAAATACCCAGCAAGTGGCGGGGTTTGTTCTCCGGAAGTTCTTCGGCGCACCAGCGCACAATGGTGCCGAGATTTTCCTTCTCGAGGGCACCGCCAATGCCGAAGCCGTCAAAGTTCATCTCGCCGAGATCGTGCGAGGCCTTGCGGCGAAGGTCTTCGTATTGAGCACCCTGGATCACGCCAAAGAGCGCCTGGTACGGCTTGCCGGTGCGTTCCTCAGTGAGGCGGAAGTGTTCCTCGATGCACCGCAGCGCCCACAAACGCGTACGTTCCAGCGACATTTCCTGGTATCCGCGGGAGTTCAACAGCGTGGTCAGCTCGTCGAAGGCGAACATGATGTCGGCACCGATTTGGTGCTGAACCTGCATGGAAACCTCGGGGGTGAAACGGTGCATGTCACCGTTGAGGTGGGATTTAAACCAGACACCGTCGTCGTCAATGTGGGCCAAACGCTCCTTGCCCACGGCTACGGAATCGTCGGCGCCGGCATGCGGTGAAGCGGCCACGGCATCCATGTTGATGACCTTCTTGAAGCCCGAACCGAGGCTCATGACCTGGAATCCGCCGCTGTCGGTGAAGGTTGGGCCCTGCCAGTTCATGAACGCGCCGAGGCCACCAGCGGCATCCAAAATGTCAGCTCCAGGCTGCAAGTACAGATGGTAGGCGTTAGACAGTAAGGCCTGAGCGCCCAGATCTTTCATCGCTTCCGGCAAGACAGCCTTCACCGTGGCCTTGGTCCCCACAGCAATGAATGCGGGGGTTTTAATGGTCCCGTGAGGGGTGGTGATGACGCCGGTACGGCCCTGAAATTCGCCGCCGTTTTGTGCAATGGCTGCTGGTGTTGGTGCGCACGTTTCGTTCAGGCGCGTGGTGACTTCAAAGCCAAATTCAGCCTGCGACGCCGGACGGCTGGGTGTTCCGGGTGCAGCAACGGGTGCGGGGACAAGAAGATCAGTGGCATTTTCTGGGGAAGGCATTCCTCCATTTTGCCAGTCTTTGTTAGCGGTTGACTCCGAAGGTGTCCAAGGCAACCAGCCGCACACGCACGCACCGCTGAAACGGACCTTCTGTGATGGCAGGTTATTCGTCCGGGTAGTGCTTTTCCATGAATGCGTCCCACTGATCGCCGATCGCGTCAAGACTCGCCGCACCGAGCCCGTAGGTGGAGGCAATGATCTGGGCGCCCGGATGTTCCCGAACTCCGTCCAGCGGAGCTTGTTCGGAGATGATCAACAACCCGTCACCGTGTTCTGCGTAGGCCTCCACCGTCAAGCCCACTTGGGTCTCATTGCGGTACCAGACCTTGCCGGTCAGTGTGGCTCCGGTATTCAAGGTGACCTCATAGGGTTGGCCCGGTTCTGGAAGCCAGCCCGTGTCTATGCCCAACGCGTGCCATAAATTGCTGTGAGCTTCGCTGGTGCCGTCGACAAAAACGGTCCGCCTAGCGGTTCTGGGATGACGTTCCAGTGCGAACTTGAGTTGCTGCAAAAACATGGACCAACCTGAGGTGATATCGGCGTCGTACTTGGTCCATTCGCCGATCGATTCACCACGCGTCAAGGTCAAAAGCGTGCCGTCGGCCCGGGGCTCAAGGGTGAAAACATCCCCCATTTCCAGCTCCAGGCGCAGGTGGTCATTGCTTTCTCGCACGTTGGTGTGGAAGATCTGTTGGATCTCGGTGTCGAGCCCCTCCATCTCCCAGCCATGCCATTGGGCGGTCCGGGCCGGCTCGCGCAGCATGAGCCACACTTGTTCGGCATCGGCGTTGACAAGGACTGAGAGCTGAGTGGTCGCCATGACAGGTAATCTACGCTGGATCAGCTGAACCGGCTAGCGTTCATCCCGGAACGAAGCTGTAACAAAATGTGAACGAATCCCGAACAGGCCCGGAACCGCTTAGCGGCCCAGCCCTGCGTAGGAGATCGCCTGACGTACCAATGCGCCGCGGCCTCCCACAAATTCTTCCTGCACACCGGGGCTGAGAACCTCTTCAGGTGTCATCCAGGTCAGTTCCAGAGCGTCCTGACGGGGTTCGCATTCTCCCGTCACGGGGATGACATAGACCAGGGCCACCGCGTGCTGGCGTTCGTCGGTGAAACCTGTTTGCGACGGGGACGGCAGGTATTCGGCCACCGTAAACGGCACCGGGCTGACGGGCAGCTGCGGGAAAGCGAGCGGCCCCAAGTCCTTTTCAATGTGACGGATCAGCGCGGCACGAATGGTCTCGCGGTACAGCACGCGTCCGGAGACCAGGGTGCGGACCATGGAACCGTTCTCGTCGGCTTGCAGCAGCAGGCCAACCTCGTTGACATAGCCCAAGGGATCGAGCCGCACGGGAACGGCCTCAACATAGACCATGGGAAGCCGGTTTCGGGCCTCGTATAGGTCCTCAGGGGACAACCAGCCGGGATACGGATCAGGGGTGCGCACGCTCATATCTAAGTTCTACCCCATCCGCGGCCCGCGCGCTTCCCGCCGCCCCCGAAAATTCTCAGGATTCGCTCTCGGCACCAAAAGTGAGCATCTGAGCATGATGCTCTATTTCAAGTTCGACGCCGGTCACCGACCCTTTCGCTGTGGCCACGAAGCCGCCATTCTTGGCCCGGAATAGGGCTCCACCGTCTGGGTTGTCTCGCACGAACTTAGCGCCGATGTTTTCCAGCACCTTATTCGCCGCAGCGAGATCCGGCGTGCGCCAGATAGCTGTCACGGATGATGGAGCGCAAGGGTCGGCATCAGGTTCGGGCAAACGCAGATCCCCGGAGGCGGCCAGCTCAAAACTGAAACCGTCCGGCGCGGTGACCCGGGCGCCGGTGTTTCCCGGACCATTCAGCTCGGCGTGAGTGCCGTCTTCGAGCGTACGGCGAACAAAGATCGCACAATCACGCACCTCAAAAGCCAACGAAGTGCGGAATCTGACCTTGGCGGGACTATCCACTGGCGCGCGATGCAACACCACCTTGCCGTTGCCGGAATCGAACTCGGCCCAGTCGTCGTCGTTCTCTAGAGTGCTCAAGCCCAGTCCCTGCAACTGCGCGAGAGTCTGTTCGAAATTCGAGGTCAGAATGATGGGGCGGATGCGCAGCATGGTTCTCCTTGTGGTTCTTTCAATGCCCCCAATACTAATGTTGAGCCATGGTTGAACTTCCTGAACTCTTGGTCCCGGACGCTGCTGCATGGCGTGCGTGGCTGACCGAACACCACACGGCAAGTCCGGGTGTGCGGTTGGTGCTGCACAAAAAGGGTGGCACTGTCACGGAGTTGGACTACGCCGCAGCGCTTGCGGAGGCCCTGTGTTTTGGATGGATTGACGGAGTGGTGGGCAAGCGTGACGAGCATTCTTTTGTGCGCCGTTTCACGCCCCGCACCAAGGCCAGCAAGTGGTCCAAGATCAATGTGGGGCACTACGAGCGGTTGACAGCGGCGGGCCTCATGCAGCCGGCCGGGGTGGCAGCGGCAGATGCTGCCAAAGCTGACGGTCGCTGGGAAGCCGCCTACGCCGGATCGGCCACGATCGAGGTGCCGGCAGATTTTGCCGCAGCCATCGCCGCTAACCCGGACGCTGCGGCCATGTTTGAAGTCCTCAGTTCCACCAACCGGTACGCGTTCCTGCATCGCATTGCCAACGTCAAAACGCAGACAGCCCGGGACGCAAATATTGCCCGGTTCGTGGCCATGCTGGCGGCGCACGAGACACCCTACCCGCAGAAGCGACGCCCGGAATAGCTACGAGAAGGGCTCTCCCGGCCTGAAGTGCTACTCGTCTAGATGGCTGCGGCAGCGTTCAGGATGGTCCAGCGCTGGATGGCCGCCGAGAGAATCTCCGGGTGCTCATTGGCAACGGTGGATGCCGTCTCCTGGATGAGTTCCTCCACCATGGCCCGAGAGTGCGCCGGGAGCCTTTCCTCCTGAACGGCGAGGGCCAGGTAGCGGCAGAGGATGCCTGTGAACAGGCTGCCATCACCGCCTGGTTCTAGGCGCAGGCCTTGACCGGGGGTGTGCAGATGGCGGCCGATGGCATCGATCAGGGTCGCCGCGTCGATGAGATCCTGGGGACGGCCCAGCTTGAGTAGTGCTCCGAGAATTGGCCCCTGGTTGTAGGTGTAGATAGCGGCTTCCACATCACGTCCCAACTCTGGGTCGCGGTCAGCGGTAGAAGGGTGGATGCCATCCAAATAGAGCCCGGTTTCCGCGTCGAAAAGCTCGGTACGCAACCAGTCCGCCACCGCCCCGGCAATCTGAAGCTCCCCGAGCCGGGCAAAGTGTGCCGCGGCAGGGCCGTTGACTGGCGTGTTTTTGTAATCACGTTTGCGGGACCAGTAGAGGCCACCACCTAGTACTGGGTCATGGGCTTTGTGGAGCTGCTTGGTGAGAGAACGAACAGCAAATCGGGCCAGCCTCGCGGGCTTGGACGTCAGCTGGAGCGAGAGCTCATTGAGCCGTGTAGCTGCGAGCGCCAGCCAGGCCATGTCGTCGTAGTAGTGGTTGGGGAAACGGAAGAAATTGCGGATCAAGATGCCGCGCAGTAGGGCCTTGCCGAGCTGTAATTCCCTCCGGGCGTTGTCCGAATCGTCCTGAGCTAGCGCGTGGTAACCGGTGTCAACAATCGCGTCGAGGTAGTGCGATTGCCACCAGTAATGCCATTCAGACCAAGGCATTCCGGACCAAAGGAAGGCACGCTTTTCCGGAGTGGCGGAGCGGGTTGTCAGGGACCCTATCCATGTGCCGGGCAAGCCCATGAGCCGGTGGCCGAAGCGAGTATTCACCTCAGCAGCAGCCTCAGCGGCAAGCACCGACCAATTCTTGGCGGGCTGTGGTTCTCCGGCGTGTGTGTCGAGGCCTGTCATGCGTTCAAGCCTACGTCTCGCAGTGACTGCTTTGTTGGGCTCCGGGGAGAGAGCTAAGCCTTGAGCGCATTCATCCGGAACCGAGACTGGGCAGGCTCAGGATCACTGACCCTGTGGCGGCACTGGTGGACCGTTCTGAGACACGGACTGGAGCAGATGATGGCCAGCTCCCACCGTCTGCATCATGAGAACAAACTTTGCCCTCAAAATTTCCTGCGTAAGAGAAAAGCAAGAGCGGATCAGCCTGATGGGCGGCGCTCTTTGGGCGGGCAAGAGATCGCGGCGGCCACGCAAGTCAAGGATCTATTGTAAATAAAAGCGGCTACAATTAAAAGCTACAAATTACGGTCACACAAAGCTATGCTTGTCTTATGGTGCCGAAATGGTTGGGATCAAGTGAGAAGCATGGAGTGCCCAAGGGGGACCAAATTCATGCGATCCTGAACGCGAGTTTCGCCACGGAACTTGTTGGGGAGGCGCAGGATGGCCGCATCATGCTTTACATCGGTGCGGCACACGATCAGACCGATCGGGAGCTAGAAATTCTCGTGCACGAGTTCCCAGAAACCGGCCGAGAAGCTATTATCTTCCACGCCATGGAACTTGGGCCCAAGTTCCGGCGCTTACGAGAGGAGAGCTAGAGATGACTGGACAAGAGATCGACTACAACGCACTCACCGAAAAGTTGCTCGGCGATGCCCTTCTGTACACCGGAGAAGCGAGGCTGCACGGTGACGCGGCCGCCGCTGCTGGGCGTGCCCTGTTGCTGGGTGAATACGGCAGTGACAAGGCAATAAACCAGGCTATCCGTTCAGGCCGACCCCGCGTCGGCGATGCCAAGCGTGGCCCCTCCCCAGTAGTTCGCGGCCGCATCGCCGATAGCGATTATGCGTCGCTGGCGAAGGTGGGGCAGCTGACAGGGAAGAGCGAAAGTGCGCTGGTTCGCGAAGCTATTCAGATGCTCCTGCAGAAGTATCAAGTAGCTAGCTGACAAGCTATCCGGTCATTGTCTGCTGACCTCTTTGCTCCAGTCTCTTTTGCCCCAGTCTCTCTACGGCCCGGTTCACCGGGATTGCCTGCTCATAGCGGACTCCGGCGTCGGCCGCGGTCCATACTCCCTGCGCCGCAGACAGCGCTGAACTCCTGGACCGGCGGTCACGGGGGAATTTCGGTTAGTATTCATTAACGCAAGTTTGCTGTGCCAGCTGGGGCAGCATGCACCTCAACGAGGAGGAACCATGGACATTTTTGAAAACGGCACCGTTTCACTCATTACCGGAGGCGCCTCGGGGCTAGGGGCCGCAACGGCGCGGCGCCTGCATGCGGGAGGGTCCGCCGTCGTGCTTGTGGATCTGCCCAACTCCAAGGGTGCCGAACTCGCCGAGGAGTTGGGGGAGCGGGCCGTGTTCGCTCCGGCCGATGTCACCAACGAAGATCAGGTGCGTGCCGCCATCGAAGCTGCCGCTGATTTGGGCACACTACGGATCGTGGTCAACTGTGCCGGAGTTGCAACTCCAGGAAAAGTGCTGGGCCGCGAGGGAGTACTGCCGCTGGAGCAGTTCAGCCGCGTGGTTCAGATCAACTTGATCGGCACCTTCAACGTGGTTCGGCTGTGTGCCGAAGCCATGGCCGCTGCCGACGCGCTGGAGGGTGAGTTTGGTCCCGAGCGCGGCGTCATCGTAAACACCGCCTCTGTTGCGGCCTTTGACGGGCAGATCGGTCAGCCAGCCTACGCAGCATCCAAGGGTGCCGTAGCTGCCATGACGCTGCCCATCGCCAGGGAATTGGCCCGTTCCCAAATTCGGGTCATGACCATTGCCCCTGGCATCTTCGAAACTCCCATGTTGGCCGGGCTGCCGCAAGCCGCGCAAGACTCACTCGGGCAGCAGGTCCCCCACCCCTCGCGGCTGGGGAAACCGGCCGAATACGCGGCACTCGTGGAGCACATTGTCGCCAACGCCATGCTCAACGGCGAGACCATCAGGCTCGACGGCGCCATTCGGATGTCGCCGAAATGAGCAAGCCGCACAGGGCTGTCCCGGCCACTGCACTGCCAGCCGCGGACTTCTACGATTTCGAGGCACTGCTCAGCGCCGCGGAAAAAGCCAAGCTGGCGCAGCTGCGCGAGTTCTTGGCCGCGGAAGTGGCCCCGCACGCCGTCGGCTGGTGGAACGATGCGCAGTTCCCCGAACATATCCTGCCCAAGATCGCCGCGCTGGACCTGGCTGCCCCGGACCGGCGCGAGTTCAGCCATCTATTCACCGGCCTCGTGGTTGCGGAGATGACCCGGGTAGACACCTCGCTGGCTACATTTTTTCTGGTCCACCATGACCTCTTCGTCCAAGCGTTGCTGGATTTTGGCACCGATGAACAGCGTGAGCGGCTGCTCCCGGACGCACTCGCGCTGCGCACCACCGGCGCCTTCGCCCTCACTGAGCCGGACCACGGCAGTGATGTGGCCGGCGGTATGGAAACTACCGCTCGTCACATCACGGACGACGCCGGCAGTTACTGGGTGCTCAACGGCGCCAAGCGCTGGATTGGCAATGGGACGTTTTGCGACCGGGTGTTGCTGTGGGCGCGGGATGCTGACACCGGGCAGGTGCGTGGCTTCTTGCTCGACGCCACAACTGACGGCGTGGTGCGGGAAAAGATTGAAAACAAGATTGCCCTGCGTACCGTGCAAAACGCGCATATCACCCTGAACGAGGTGCGGGTGCCTGACACGGACAGGATCGTGACGGTCAATTCCTTTGAGGACACCAATCACCTCTTGCTGGGATCGCGGATTTCTGTGGCTTGGCAGGCCGTGGGCCAGCAGCTCGCTGCCTTTGATATTGGCCGCGCCTACGCCTTGGAACGCCAGCAGTTTGGCAGGCCTATTGCAGCGTTCCAAATGATTCAGTCGCAGTTGGTGAGGATGCTGGGTAACGCCACCTCCTCATTGGCCATGATGGTGCGGATCGCTGGACTGCAAGATGGGGCAAGTGCAAGTGCAAACGCAAGCGCAAGTACGGAAGCGACTATGGCGCAGGTGGCGCTGGCCAAGGCACACACCACGGCGGCCATGCGCGAAACCGTGTCGCTGGGCCGCTCTATTTTGGGCGGCAATGGCATCGTCAGCGACTACGGCATGGCGAAGGTCTTTGCCGACGCCGAAGCCATCTACACCTATGAGGGATCACACGAGATTAATACGTTGATCACAGGACGTGCCATCACAGGTATCAGCGCCATCGTTTAGGCGGGCCAAGCGGTGTATACGAAGATCACCGTGAGTTTATGCGTCGGGCCTAACTCTCACGGTGCGCATAAGCGTTTATGCGCACCACTCACATTCAGTCCGGTGCATAAACTCACGGATCGACGGCGCTGGCTACTTCCGAGGGTCGCGCTCGCCGGCGTCAATGGCTACGTCCAGGGAGTTGCCGGTAACGGGTGCGGGGCAGGTGCCGTAGTCGGTGAAGGCGCTGGGATAGTTGATGGCGCGGTTGAAATCAATCACCACAGACCCGTCCGGACGGGGCCTGGTGAGTTCCACCTTGCGCCAATGAGAGGTAGAAACCTCATTGCTGGCGTCATGGAAGGTGAGTACCAGTGATCCCAAACCGCCTTCTTCAGCGGCCAAGCTGTACTGCTTCCCGTTGAGCTCAAAGGACACTTCACCCACCAGCTCTGCAATTCCGGGAACCAGCGGGTTGGCCGTATCAATCACCGCGCGGCGGGGAGTATCCCAGCGCTCAAAAGTTCCCGTCACCACCAGAGCGGGATCGTAGTCAAAAACGGGCACGCCAGAGTAATTTGTGAGGACAGGGGAGGCGGAATCCCGGGTCCGGATCATGTAGCGGTTGGCGCGCATACCCAGTTCCACCACCACAGAACCCCACGAAACCCACATGAGCGATTGCTCATCGGCGAGCTCTGCCGCGATGGTTCCTACCACCGTTTCGCCGCTTTCCACCAGCGTCAGGTTCTCCTCGGCAGTGGCGGTGAGGGACGCCGTCGTACCTTCAAAACTCCACAAGCCCGGGACACCGGCAAGGGTGGTCGGTGAGGAAGGGAGCCAGTGGAAGGAGGTCAGTGTGAGCCAGCCGTGATCGTCAGCCAAGGAGGTATTGCGCCCGGTTCGGAAGCGTTCCCAGCGTTGGGTGAGGCGGTCCAGCTCGGCAGCGGTGGTGGCGCTCATGGTGCTCCTTCGGGTGCGTGGATAAATCACTGTCAAGTGCAACGGGAGGCTGCGGGCGCATATTCCGATGGCGAACAGGAGGAGGAAAGCGGTTGGGGAGGCGGGTGGTGATGGAAGAATGAGGATATGGCATCGAACGCAGATTTCAACAAGGACATGACACGATTCCCGCTGGGAACCGCAGCGGCAGTGGATCACGAGCGCACGGAATTGGTTTTCACGCGGCATTACGCAGCGGCACCGGAGGATCTTTGGGCCATGCTGACCGAGCCGGAGAAGACCCCTCAGTGGTGGGCTAAGGTGCGTGGTCAGGCGAAGTCGGGGTCCTCTTTTGATCTGAAGTGGCTCAACGTCAAAGACGAAGGGCACGGGATTGAAACTGACTGGTGGAATGGCCGTGTGGTTAACGCGGAGGCGCCACGGCTGCTGGAAATTTCCAACTCCATGCATGGGCGGATCCGGATCGAGCTAACGCCTACTGGACTGGGCACCCAGATGACGTTCACCAACACGGTGGCAGTGCCGGCGGAGGTGGTGCTGATGTCGCTGGCTGGCTGGCACGTACATCTTGACCACCTGCACGATGCTCTTGAAGGGAAAAGTGTTGACTGGCAGCACTGGTGGGATGATTTTTACCCCTGCTGGGAGCAAATTCATGCCACGTACCAAGCTGGCCAACCGTAAATACCTTCGCAACTATGTGAGACGGACTGGCGCCTGCTACGGATGCCAACGTAGGATCCAACAGGCCCGCTATTGGGCCAACACCGTATTCAACGCCGCATACGAGCACCCCAGAATCACAGACCGTAAGGACAATGACTCATGAGCTCAGATTTGCAAGCAAGCCCTCAGGACACCCAGAACTTGGAGAACCCGGCACTCTCGGCGACCCCGGAGAACCTGGCAGCCCCGGCAGAAGACCAGGAGCAGGACACCGATTTGCGCGCCGATGTGCGCCGCGTCAGCACCCTTTTAGGTGACTCCTTGGTCCGCCAACAGGGTCCGGAGCTGCTCGCCTTGGTGGAACAGGTTCGCCTGCTGACCAAGGAATCCAAGGAAGCCGCCCGCGGCGAGTCCGGCACCGGGCCGTGGAGTGCCAACGACGTCGCAGAACAGGTCCGCGAAGTCCTCGCCTCCCTGCCGCTGGAGCAGGCCACCGATCTGGTCCGTGCCTTTGCGTTTTACTTCCATTTGGCCAACGCCGCCGAGCAGGTTCACCGCGTCCGCAGCCTGCGCTCCCGTCCGGAAAAAGACGGTTGGCTGGCCAAGGCCGTCACCGAAATCGCTGAACAGGCCGGCACCGAGGCGCTGCAGAAGGTGGTCAACGAGCTCGATGTTCGCCCCATCTTCACCGCTCACCCCACTGAAGCATCACGGCGTTCGGTGCTGGATAAGATCCGCAAGCTCTCTGACATCTTGGCCACCCCGTCAGAGGAAGGCAGCACTGCTCGGAGCCGTCAGGACCGCAAGCTCGCTGAAATCATTGACCAGATGTGGCAGACCGATGAGCTGCGCAAGGTCCGCCCCACCCCCATGGATGAAGCCCGCAACGCCATCTACTACCTGCGCAACATCCTCACCGACGCCATGCCGGAGGTGCTGACCGAGCTCAGCGACCTCCTCGGCGAGCACGGCGTTTCCTTGCCGGCCGACGCCGCCCCGCTGCGCTTTGGCTCCTGGATTGGTGGCGACCGCGACGGCAACCCGAACGTGACACCCGAGGTCACCCGGGACGTGTTAATCCTGCAAAATCAGAACGCTGTGCGGATCTCGATCGTCCTGATCGATGAGCTGCTGACCGTCCTCTCCAACTCCAGCTCCCTCTACAGCGCCGATGCTGCC
The DNA here is from genome assembly GCF_054511175.1 of Arthrobacter sp. Sr24. NCBI lineage: Bacteria > Bacillati > Actinomycetota > Actinomycetes > Micrococcales > Micrococcaceae > Arthrobacter > Arthrobacter sp. Sr24. The sequence continues at coordinate 39,526 of NZ_JBTNDB010000013.1, forward strand.
TTGACGGAATCCATTGCAGCGGATCTAGCTAATCTGCCCGGCATTGACCCGCGCATCTTGGAACTCAACGCCGAAGAGCCGTACCGTCTCAAGCTCACCTGCATCAAGGCCAAGCTGTTCAACACCCAAAAACGTGTTGCCGCTGACGCCTACCATGAGCCTGGCCGCGACTACAGCGCCACCTCCGAGCTCATTGCCGATCTGGAACTGCTGGAAGTTTCATTGCGCAACAACTCGGCCGCGCTGGTGGCCGACGGCGCCCTCGCCTCGGTGCGCCGCGCCATCTCATCGTTCGGCCTGCACCTGGCCACCCTCGATATCCGCGAACATGCCGACTACCACCACGACGCCGTCGGCCAGCTCATGGACCGCGTGGGCGAACTCAGCACACCGTACGCCGAGCTTGACCGGGCTGCGCGTTTGGCCGTTTTGAGTACTGAGTTGGCCAGCCACCGTCCGCTCTCCGGTCACCCCATTAAGCTCGACGGCGCAGCGAACGGCACGTACGACGTCTTCCGTGTGGTGCGCCGCGCCTTGCGCACGTACGGTCCGGACGTCATCGAGACGTACATTATTTCCATGACCCGCGGCGCCGACGATGTTTTGGCACCTGCCGTACTGGCCCGTGAGTCCGGATTGGTGCAGCTCACCGGCGAGAACCGCTACGCCAAGATCGGCTTTGCTCCGCTGCTGGAAACCGTTGACGAGCTGCGTGCTTCGGCCGAAATTGTGGACCAGTTGCTTTCTGACCCGTCCTACCGCGAATTGGTTCGCCTGCGCGGGAACGTCCAAGAGATCATGCTCGGTTACTCTGATTCAAATAAAGAATCCGGTGTGCTGACCAGCCAGTGGGAGATCCACAAAACCCAACGCAAGCTGCGCGATGTTGCCATCAAGCACGGCGTGAACGTGCGCATGTTCCACGGCCGCGGCGGTTCCGTAGGCCGCGGTGGCGGACCCACCTACGACGCCATCATGGCCCAGCCCAACGGTGTTCTGGAAGGCGCCATCAAATTCACCGAACAGGGTGAGGTCATCTCCGATAAGTACTCGCTGCCGGAACTGGCCCGCGAAAACTTGGAGTTGTCTTTGGCCGCCGTTATGCAGGGTTCGGCCTTGCACCAGGCACCGCGCCATTCCGAGGATGATCTGGGTCGCTTCGGCGAGACCATGGAAGTCATCTCCGATGCCGCCTTCGGCACTTACCGGACGCTGATCGACCACGAGGACCTGCCGGCGTACTTCCTGGCATCCACCCCGGTGGAGCAGCTCGGTTCGTTGAATATTGGCTCACGCCCGTCCAAGCGTCCTGATTCGGGCTCCGGTTTGGGCGGCCTGCGCGCTATCCCGTGGGTGTTTGGCTGGACCCAGTCACGGCAGATCGTGCCAGGCTGGTTCGGGGTAGGCTCCGGCCTGAAGGCAGCCCGTGAGGCCGGGCGCTCCGCTGATTTGAAGGAAATGCTGGAGCACTGGCACTTCTTCTCCTCCACCATCTCCAATGTGGAAATGACGCTGGCCAAGACCGATATGGACATCGCCGCCCACTACGTGCGCACGCTGGTGCCGGCTGAATTGCAGCACCTGTTCGCCGTCATCCGTGCCGAATTCGATCTCACGGTGGCTGAACTCCAATTGCTGACCGGTGAGAGCGAATTGCTGGATAACCAGCCGCTGCTGAAGCGCTCCTTGACCGTTCGCGATCAGTATCTGGACCCGATCTCCTACCTGCAGGTGGAGCTGTTGCGCCGCGTCCGCGAGGCTGATATCACCAAGTCCGAGGTGGATGAGCGCCTGCAACGGGCCATGCTGATCACCATCAACGGTGTGGCTGCCGGCCTGCGCAACACGGGGTAATCCTCCTGTTCGCCCGTTATTTCGGATAAAGACGGCGCTTGCGGGAAAAGACACCGGTAGACGGCTGTCTTTTCCCGCAAGCGCCGTCTTTTTTGCGTGGCGGGCGCCGCCGATAGGCTGGAGACATGCCTTCCTTCCGCGCCACCATTCAAATCACCGGCCTGCGTCCCGGCCACGCCCCCGAAGAAGTCATGGACATGGCGGTTGCTGCTGTGGGTTCGGCGCACGTGGTTGAGGCCAACCAGCTGGACATCGTGGCTGGCATCCCGCGCATCACCGTCCGCTTCATGGTGGAGGCCAGCGAGTACGACGCCGAGAACCAGCTTGCCCGTCACGCCGCCATCTCCTTGGCTCAGGGAGTCAACGAAGTGGCCACCACGGGTGACTTGCGCACCTACCGCCGCTCGGCCGGGAAGTGGCTCACCGTCTAATTTTTCTAGGGCAATATGACACCCAAAACCCAGTAATTCCCGGCTTGAAATAGATTGTGACGCAGCTCACAGCAGATTGACCGTGACGAAGTTACCTTTCGGTACGCCTTACTTGTGTAGGCGCCAATCGGCTCCGAGCTTGAAGACAACTGACACGAAGAACTTCGGGAGTGATTACTTTGACTACTCAGCCTCAGATCAAGAACAACGCATCAGGCAATAACGCTTCAGGTAACAGCGCCAGCGCCAACACCAGCGCAAACGCATTAGGCAAGCAGACGGTCACCAGCCGCGGCACCACTACGGTTGCGGATGGCGTGGTAGCCAAGGTTGCCGGCATCGCAGCTCAGGATATCGCGGGCGTCTACGCTCTCGGCGGTGGAGCAGCACGCGCCTTGGGTAGCATCCGCGAAGCCGTGGGGCAGAAGGATCTGACTCAGGGCGTCAGCGTCGAGGTCGGGCAGACCCAAGTGGCAGTGGATGTGACACTCGTGGTGGAATACCCGCATCCGCTGCAGAAGGTGGCAGACGCTGTGCGGGACGCCATCTATGCTGCCGTTGAAGACGTGGTTGGCATGGAAGTGACAGAAGTTAACGTCTCCATCACCGACATCCACATCCCGTCCGAGGACGATGAGCAGCCTGCTGCGAACAAGCGCACCCACGGCGCTGCCGACGATCAGGTGCACCAGCGCGAAACCCGCGTCTCATGAGTGCCACTTTGGCAGGTACGGCAATAGCCGCCACCCTCGCTATCTCGGCTTTGGCCTTCGGATTTTGGGGCATGCTGCTGGTTGCTCTCTTCATGGGTGTAGGCGCAGTGATCGGGCGCAGCATTGACGGCAGCCTGGACCTACGAGGTGCCATTGACGCCCTTCGCGGGAAGCGCACGTCCTCATGAGTGCCGGCACGCTGGAGATTAAGGGGCTGGCGCAGCAATCCACTGTGCGCAGCAGCCCACAACTGCGTGCCGGGTACACCAGCATTTCCGCCGGCACCATGGAGAAGTTGGTAGCAGCTATTGCAGCTGACGCCTTCAACGTTCCACTCAAGGACGTGCGGGCCGGGGTGCACGACGAATCGGGGCAAGTTAGCGTCTCGCTCGCCGTGCCCTTGACGCTCCGCCCCGGCGCAGAGTTCAACCGGACTAGTGGACTGAACGGCCGCAGCGGACTGAACACTGGCGCTGATGCAGCAGATGGTGCTGGCATGAATGGTGGCACCGTGTTTGAGCGGGCCGCCTCGGGCCGGCAACGTATTGCGCAAGGCATTGAGGCGCTGGCTGGCTCAACGGTGGGCCGGGTAGATGTCCGTTTCACCGGTATTCATGAGCCAGATCAAAGGAACGCAGGGAGGGTCCAATGAGTGATGAACAAGCGCGTGAGGCGCGGATCATCAAGAGGCTGAACATGCGTGAAACTCGTTCCAGCCGGGCGGCGGTGTCCATCACGGGCGCGGCGGTTTTGTTGGTGGTGACACTGTGGCTGGCTCTTGAAATGGTGCTCTCGGCAACACAGAATTTACCAGTTTTGATGAGCCCTGCAGAGCTGGCTCGACGTTTCGCGTCGCTGGCAACGCAGCTTGTCCCCGGGGCACTTGTTGTTGCGGGCGTGGCTGCTGCATTGCTAGGGATCTTCCTGATGGCTATGGCGGTGCTGCCAGGAACTAAGGCTCGGCACATTATTGCCAATAACCGCTCGGCAGTTGTGGTTGACAATGCTGTTCTCGCGTCGGCGCTCTCCCGGGCTGCCCGCACAGCGGCGCACTTGGCTCCTGAACAAGTGGCCACAAGTGTCAGCCGGAAACGCATTGACGTGAGCGTCCACCCCAGCTCAGGCCGGGCCGTGGACACCGACTCCATCAAGGAAACCGTGGCACGTGAAGTGAAGGCCTACGGGCTGAGCAAGCCTCTGGATGTTGGCGTGAGTACCAGCACGGCGGTGGGTTCATGAACGGGACCCGTCGCGGTGTGAACCGAGCATTGTTGGGGGTGTTCGGATTGGTCCTTGCCGCGGTAGGAGCCATCGCCATCTTGGCTGGCACTAGCCCGGTATTCGCCCAACGCTGGACAGCTACTGGTACCGATCTTTGGGCCAGAATCCGAGACAACTTAGCTGCCGCCAAGATCCCTGGCGCAGACGTTAGCTGGTGGAGCGTGGGAGTTCTTGCCGCGCTCGTCCTCGTGGCCGTGTTGCTGGTGTGCTGGATCGCCTCACAGGGCACCGGCCGCAGTAACCAGTTGGCTCAACAGAAGACCGCCGAAGGCAAGACCACCGTGGACACTGCCGTGGCGGCTCAAGCCATCAAGGCTGCGCTGGCTGATAACACGCAGGTCTTGGCGACGTCCGTACAGTCTTGGAATAACAAGTCTTGGACCACTAAGTCTTGGAAAAACACAAGCGGCGGTAGCAACTCCGGGTTGAAGATCAGCATCCAAACCCGGAAAGGTGCCTCACCTGTAGAGGTGATGGCCGCCGTCGAACATCTGGTAGAGGGCCTGGATCATCTTCTAGGTTTCCGCCTACCTGTGCTGGTCCGTATCAAGGCCGGCACACGCTCACTCTTTGCCCGCACAGAACGCGTGGCATAAACAATCGCACTAGGAGTACCTTATGGGTTTCATTAGCTTCATCATTTTGGGTTTGATCGTCGGAGTCATCGTCAAGGCAATCATGCCGGGCAAGGTGCAGGGCGGCTGGATCACCAGCATCATCTTGGGCGTGGTTGGCGCCATCGTTGGTGGTTGGCTGGGGTCCATCATCTTCAACGCTGATCTAGGATCGTTCTTCAACATCAAGACCTGGCTGTTGTCGATCGGTGGCGGTCTGGTAGTTGCAGCAGCCTATGGCGCCATCAAGGGCCGCAAGTAAGAAACATGTTCGGCCGGGGGCCGGTAGACGCATTCGCGCTGCCGGCCCTCGGCACATATAGGCTCGTCCGTGAGTGTTCATGCCCGCGGCTCCTACTCGCCCCGCGAACCCCGAAAGGTACACGCCGGTGAAACAACTGCAGGACCTGCCCCACAAACTTGCCGATGCCCCGGACGCTGTTTTAGCTGAACGGGCCGGCGACGGGGATGCTGCCGCCTTTGAAATGCTGGCACGCAGGCACGCCCCGCTCATGCGCGCCTATGCCCGGCGCCTGGTTAACTCCCATGCCGAGGCCGACGACGTTGTGCAAGAAGCGCTCATTGCGGCATGGAAAGACATCACTCATTTGCAGGACGGCGCGGCCGCGAAGGCATGGCTCATGCGGATTGTGTCCCGTCGCGCTGTGGACACTGGCCGGCGTCGAAAGTCCCACGACAACCTCGATGACCAGCCTGAAGCGCCAGACCGTTTGCCCAGTCCGGAGCAGGTAGCGGTGGCCGGATCCGCGCGTCGAGCCTTGAATACCGCACTGTCCAGGCTGCCCGAGGAACAGCGAAGATGCTGGGTTTTGAAGGAAATGGGTGGTCAATCCTATGAGGAGATCGCCCAGGTGCTGGGAATTAGCGCCGCCAGCGTCCGTGGCCGGTTGGCCAGGGCGCGGACAACGCTTATGAAGGAAATGGAGGAATGGCGATGAACCCCACGCATGATTGCGGTCGGCACATCGAAGCCCTCAGCGACTATTTGGATAACGTCACCTCAGCCGATGCCGAGCACATTGAGCATTGCCCGCAGTGTCAGGCGCACCTTGCCGGGCTGCAGAGCCTCAGTGCCGCCGCGCTATTGATGATGGACGAGGACGTTGCTTCCGCAGCTTCCGAGGACAGCGGCTGGCTTGATGGCATCATGGCGAACCTCCGTTTGGAAACACGGGCGGGACGTTCCATTCCGCTCGGTGGAAGTGGCGCGGCTGGTGCCGAGCTGGATGAGTTGAGCGAAACCGAAGGTGCCGTCATTGCGCTGGTCCGTACAGTGGGCGACTCGCTGGGCGGGGTCCTCATTGGACGCTGCCAGCTCGATGGCGACGTCAGCGTAGCCGGAGCTCCGGTGGAAGTGAAGATCAACGTCTCGGCCCGTTACGGGTACCCGCTACCGACGCTGGCCGAGGAACTGCGCGACGCCGTTTTTGCCGAGTTAATGGTGGAAACCGAGCTTAATGTGACAGCTGTTCATGTGGCGTTTACGGATATGCGCCCACCGATCCTTGATGAATTTGGTAGCTCAGAAAAGGGGTCGCAATGAGCCTAGAAGACGATATTCACCAGCTGGTGTTGTCCTTGGAGGGTGTGGCCACGGTCTATGCCGCTGACCCGGTGTGGCTAAGCGCGCTGAAACAGCTGGGATCTCTGGTGGATTCCGGCAGTGCCGCGGCGCCGGTTCCCTTTGTGGTGTGCTCTGACGCGGACGACGTCGGCACCCAGGAACGTGGCACCGGCACCTTGGGTGCGGAATCCTTGGGGGACGGAGGTGCCGCAGGTGGCCGATCCGTCAAGACAGTCATGACCGTCAAGATCCGGATCGGTACCGATGGTTCGCTGCCGGCCCCTGCCATGGCTCGGGCGGTGGCCGGTGCCATCCGCACCTTTGTCGCTGCACTGCACCCGAATGTTCAGGTTAAGGCCGTAGTAGAGATTTCCGCGATCGGGGTTTGAGCGTTTTGCACGCTGAACCCGCCCTGTTTTAGTGCGAGAGACACCTACTTGTGGTCGGGGAACTCGGACAATTCTAACTTTGAGGAGTACTTCACCGGTTCGCGGGTCAGCGGGTCGGTGAAGGAAATGCTGTGGGCCAGCAGCTGCAGCGGTTTGCTGTAATCGTCCGGGGCCTGGTCGAACAGCACGGGGTAGAACGGATCGTTCATGATGCCGATGCCCAGGGAAGATAAGTGCACGCGGAGTTGGTGGGTCTTACCGGTGTGCGGTGCCAGATCGTACAGGCCCAACGTCTGGCCGGTGGCGGCCTCCACGCGGGTATCCATGAGTTCGATGCGGGTTTCCGCATTGGGCTCGCCTTCAACTTCTTGGGCTAGCAGATAGGTACGCGATTTGATCATGCGGCTGCGCACTACCAGTGGAAATTCCAAGTCCTGGCGCACCGGAGCCACGGCGCGGTAGGTCTTTTCAATGCGCCGTTTTTCAAAGAGCATTTGATACTTGCCACGGGTTTCCGGGTTGGCGGAAAACAGCAGTACGCCAGCTGTCATGCGGTCTAAACGGTGGATCGGCACCAAATCTGGTGCGTCAAGAAGAACCCGCAAGCGGACCAACGCTGATTCCTGAACATACATGCCGCCGGGGGTGGTGGGCAGGAAATGCGGTTTATCCACCACCACCAGATTTTCGTCCTGATGCAAGATGGATAGTTCCACGGGGAGGCGTCTTTCAACGGGCAGCTCGCGGTAGTACCAAATGAACATGTGTTCGTTCAAGGGGGTGGTAGGTGTGACGATTTCCCCGTCAATGGCCCGGACCTCGCCGCGAACGAACCTATCGACAATGCCAGCAGAATCCACGTGGCCAAACTTGTCCAGCACAAAGTCCATGGCGGTTGCCCACGGACCTTCGTCGGGGATGCGGACGCGTGTTGCATTGACGCCATTACGCACGGGAAGGGGAGAATTCATCACCTTTCAAGGGTACCGAGGCTTGCGGAGGGTGGTGACCACGCGGCTTGCTAAGGTGAAAAAAGATCATCGGGGTGCTCCGCGCAACAGCGGGGACAGGGCTCATGATCGGCGAACGAACGGTTACATTGCCGGCCGATGGTCCCATCCCTGCGGGAATAGCAGGTACATGGACCAGCATCCGCACCACGGTGGCTGACTCGGCTCCTTAGTGCCTCTATGGCAATACTGTGTCAGACACACTATAGTGATGGATATGAGCGATCCATCCTCCGAAGAGACCATCAGCGGGCACCTTGCCGAGTTGCGGCGTGGCACAGTGGTGCTCGCTTGCCTGGTGCGCCTGCGTCAACCCGGCTATGGCTACGCACTGCTGGAATCCCTCAAGGACCTCGGCATGGCTGTCGACGCAAATACCTTGTACCCCTTGTTGCGTCGGCTCGAGAAGCAGGGTCTGCTTGCCAGTAGCTGGAACACGGACGAGTCCAGGCCCCGCAAGTTTTACACCACCAGTCCGGCGGGGGAGGAGTTGGCCCACACCCTCACCCAGGATTGGATCCGCTTGAACGCCGCAGTCCGCAATCTGACTGCTGGCGACGCCGGCAGCCGCAAAGGAGATTTCTGATGACTACTTCGACCCTCACGGAGCGCTATCTTGCTGTCGCTGTCCGGGGCATGCCTAACGCCCAGCGCGAGGAGTTCCAGCGAGAACTCGCCGAGCGCATTGCCGACGACATCGATGCTCGCCTCGAGGCTGGTACAAGCTCCGCCGCCGCCGAATATCAGACGCTGATGGAACTGGGTGACCCGGACCTGCTCGTTGGGAGCTACCGGGACCATCCGCAGTTCCTCATCGGCCCGCGTCTGTTCCCCGTCTGGAAACGACTCCTTCGCGTCATTGCCCTCACCGTCATTCCAACGGTCGGGGCGATCTTCGTCTTCGCTCAACTGCTGGCCCACAAGTCGTTGGGCGAGATCGTGGGCTCAACCATCGTCACGCTCATTACCCTTACCGTGCACCTCGGCTTCTGGACCACGCTCGTCTTCGTGGTCCTGGAACGGACCCTCCGGGGCGCGCCACTGATGGAGTGGAAGCCCGAGTCACTGCCGGAGATCACCGCCGCGCCCCGTCACGAAATGCGCAGCGACTTCATTGCCCACCTGGTGTTCATCGTCATGCTCGTGCTTGGCATCATCTTTCACCCACTCGTTCTGCCGTTCCGGGATGCCAATGGTGAGACTGTGCCGCTCTTCAATGGCAGCACCTGGGTCTGGCTGCAATGGTGGCTAGTCGGGGCACTGGCGGTTGAGCTCGTGTTCTGGTGCATGCTCGCTAAGCACGGACGCTGGAGTTTTGGGCTCGCCCTGGCCAGTGCCGTGCCCAGCCTGGCATTCGGAGTTCCGCTGGCGTGGGCTTTCGCCAACGACCAACTACTCAACCACGCGTTCCTTGAGCGCACAGGCTGGACCGACTGGGCCGGTATGATCGCACCGGGCGGTGTCCTAGCAATACTCGCCGCCTTCATGACCCTCGGCGTCGCGGTGGCCACACCAATTGACGGCTTCGTCAAAGCTCGCCGCGTCCATCGCCCATCGGTGAAGGTTCATCGGAAATCGCAAAGCTGAGCGATCGAAGTATTCTGCACAATCTATGAAATGAGCTACTCATGGGAAAATCTCTGGACAACGAGCTGTGGGCCTTGGCGCATGCTGAGCGGGCCGCGCTCGCCGAAGACCTCGCCGGGCTTGAGCCGGAGCAGTGGCACCACGCCACCCTCTGCGGGGACTGGGATGTTGAACAGGTGCTGGCGCATCTGACAGCAGCAGCGAGCATTGGCCAGTGGCGCTGGATCCGCAGCATGATCGGGGCGCAGTTTCGCCCCGACGTGCACAACCTGCGCCGCCTGCGTGAACACCTTGGAGCCACACCAGCTGAAACTCTGGCGCGATTCCGCACTATCGTTGACAGCACCACCGCGCCCACGTCTGACACCGCCGCTTACCTCGGGGAAGTTGTTGTGCACGCCCAAGACATCAGCCGTCCGTTGGGTCTGGCCCGCACCCCCGGCCTCGAAGCCCTGACGGCGGTTGCGGAATTCTATGCTCGCCGCGACTTCGCTGTCCCCAGCCGCCGCAATGCCGCAGGCCTGCGCCTAAAAGCAGACGACGGACCCTTTGCCGCGGGCGACGGCGCACCCGTCACAGGTTCTACGCTGGCTCTCGTCATGGTGCTGGCCGGGCGCCCGGCGTATCTCGGTGATCTCCAAGGCCCTGGTGTGGACACTCTGAAGGAACGCCTCAGCAAATCCGGAATGTAGGCCTCACACCACCGGCTGGCAGCGTGGGCACCAGTAAATATCGCGGGCTCCACGTGCTGGAAATGCCGGATCGGCCAACTTGTCATGCCGAATCAGGGCCCCGCACCGTTTGCACGGTTTTCCCGCCAGTCCGTAGACCCACGATGCCGACTCCCCTCGAGCCGGACCACCTGTGGTGGAACGGGCCGAACGGTCTTTGTTGGCCTCCAAGAGGCGCTTAGATAGGGCGATAATACGGGGCAGATCCGGTACATCTCGTACCGGTGCAGTGGGGTGAATGCCACCCAAGAAGCACAGATCGTTGCGGTAAACATTGCCAATTCCGGCCAGATTCCGCTGATCCAGTAGTGCTAATCCAACCGCGCGATCCGGCGCCTCCAGCAATCTGCGTAATGCTTCCTCGGCATCCCAATCAGACCCCAGCAAATCGGGGCCCAAATGTGCAACGGCGTCCTCTGCTGAGGCCTCTGGCAAGACCTCCAGTGTTCCGAGCGAAAAGCCCACCGCCACAGCCCGTTCGGTGGTGAGCACCACGCGTGCGGTAAACGCCGGGCGCCGCCACTTGGCTGTGCGGCCATCAGCGCCTCGGGGATAGATATCCCAGTGTCCCTCCATGGACAGGTGCGAGTGAATCGCGAGCTCGCCTGCAAACATGAGTAAATGTTTCCCTCGGGACGCAACGCTGGTGACCACTGAGCCGGACAGATCTAGCGTTGCGTATGCTGGCACGCGGAAATCGGTCGCAGTCAGGGTTTGTCCTTCAAGGACTGCCCGCAAATCCCGTGCCTGGCGCCAAACTGTATCTCCCTCAGGCATGGGTTCCTCCGTATGTTCGGCAAGTCTCAGGCACGGATCCGCACTCCTCGTGGGGAGCTGTAAGCCCCTGAGGCGAGCATTGCCGCGGCCAGCGGGGTGCCCAAAACCTCACCGCCGTTGACTTTTTCTATGGCCATCTTGTCGATCGCGCCGCGTTTGACCACGTTGACCAACGCCGTCCCAGCTAGTGCCACCAAGGGCTCATCGTCGCTAAAGCACAACAGCGTGCGCCCACCGCGCTCCACATACAGGACTAGGACGCCGTCGACCATCACCACCAAGGCGCCCGCCTTGCGCCCGGGCCGGTGACCGGATTCCAACGGAGGCCACGGCAGAGCTGCGCCGTAGGGGTTGGCGGGATCGGTCGCGGCCAGAGCCAAAGCATGCGGCGGACGCGGGTTCAGCGATGCGTCCTCGCTGAAGGTGCGCAGCCGGTCTACGGTGGCCGGCACGGCAAACTGCGCCGCACCCAGGTGCTCAATGAAGTAGCCGCGGCGGCATTTTCCGCTCTCCTCCAACCGGGCCAGGACCTTGTACATGAGGCCGAAACCGCCGGGAAGCCCGTGGTTCATGACGGAACCACGCGTCACGACCCCGTACCGGTCCAGGAACAGCTCGGCGAGGGCGTGACTGCGCAGGGTGGTCTGGGCGGTGTCCACTTCGGCGCCAGGAACAGGCAACAAACTCCATCGCCCGGCGCCCATGGGCGGGGCGCCGCGTTGCACGCCTGCGGCCCTTCCCGGCAGACGCCCGTATCGGCCGGAACGGGCAGGACGCAGTCGAGAAGGCGGGGTTTTTTGCTTGTGCGCAGTATGCCCGCCAGCTAAGAGGGCCCGGACCGGGGCAAAGGTGTCATTGCTGATCCGTCCTGCCCAGAATAGCTCCCACAGCGCAGACATCAGATCGGTATCAGAGGCGGGCAAATCTGGGCCATCTGCGGTCATTTCGCGCAGCTGATGGAAGAAGTAGGCGCCGCCCGTGTGTAGCGCGGCCATGATGCGTTCGTGGAATTCGGTGGGCGTGAATTCCGTAGATGGTTGCAGCGTCAGATCCACTGAATCGGCAATGTGCAGGCTCAACCAGCCATCATTTGAGCCCAACGAACCAGCACCTGAAACGAGCACTTCACCGGTGGCCGTCAGCTCATCCAGCATGGCGGGGGAGTAGTCAGCCACTCGCGCGGCGAGTACCAGCGGTTCCCACGCGGACGCCGGGATTGGTACGCCAGCCAGCTGATCCACCACCGTCAGCACGCCGTCCAAACCACGCAGAGCAGGGGTTCCCGCGGCGGAGGTGACATGCTGCCAGGCTGGCAGGAACCGTGCAAAGGCTGCCGCGTCGACGGGCTCAACTTCAGCCCGCAGCGCCGCCAAGGACCGGCTTCGCAATTGCCGCAACACCTGAACATCGCACCACTCGCTGGCACCATTTTCAGCACGCAGGGGCAAAAATTCGCCTTCGGTGACACGCCTGTCAGCAGCTAATCTGGCCAGCCCAGAATGGACGACGGCGACACCGAGTCCCAGCCTTGTAGCCGCTTCTGCGGCGGTGAAGGGTCCGTGGGTGCGGGCATAGCGGCCTAGCAAGTCACCGAGCGGATCTGCCACCGGTTCAATAAACGCCAGCGGAACACCCATAGGCAGCGGAATGCCGAGGGCATCGCGTAACCGCGCGGCGTCTTCAATGGCGGCGTGCCGTTCCTGGCCCGCCATGTTCACCCGCAGTGCGCGGTTCGCAGTGACGAGCCCGGCGAGATGGGCCGCTGCCAGCGCTAGGTGGGCCTCCGATTCGGCCAGCGCTAGGTGGGCCTCAGATTCAGCCGAAGCCTCCGATTCGGCCACCGCATCAGCTGAGGCGGCGGCATCGGGTGAGTGTCCGGCGTCGGACGCTTCTTGGGGTTGGCGAACCTCTGGCAGCAGCCGGGCGGCAACTTCGGCAACACTTAGCGGGCCCAACAGCCGCAGCAGATCTGCCACACCTTCCATCCCACGCACACGGCGATCGGCGTCGCCACCGGCACCGGCCAGCCGCTGCAGTTGGGCCGCGGTGGCGGCGATAACTGCAGGATCAAGAAGTTCACGCAGCTCGGCGCGGCCTAGCAGCTCATCGAGCAGCGCCGGGTCTAGGGAGAGGGCAGCTGCGCGGCGTTCGGCGAGCGGGGAATCGCCCTCGTAGAGGAAGCTGGCCACATAGCCGAACAGCAGAGAACGGGCGAAGGGGGACGGCTCACTCGTGGTGGTTTCAACGATCCGCAGCTCGCGCCGCTCGATCGAGGCGGCAATGTCCTTTAGGGCTGGGAGATCGTAAACGTCTTGCAGGCATTCGCGCACGGTTTCGAGCACGATCGGGAACTGCGGGTATTTCCGTGCAACATCGAGCAGCTGGGCCGAGCGCTGGCGCTGCTGCCACAGAGGGGATCGCTTGCCCGGATTCTGCCGGGGGAGCAGCAGCGCACGGGCGGCACATTCGCGGAAACGGCTGGCAAAGAGGGCTGATCCGCCCACCTCGGCCGTGACGATCCCGTCCAATTCTTCGGGGTCAAACATGAACAAGTCGGCGCCGGGCGGCTCATCATCCATGAGGGGAACGCGCAGCACAATGCCGTCGTCGGAGGCCATCGCCGAGCCATCTAAGCCATAGCGTTCGTGCAGGCGCGCACCCACGGCGAGCGCCCACGGTGCGTGCACCGGCATGCCGAAGGGGCTGTGCAACACCACGCGCCAATCGCCGAGTTCGTCGTGGAAACGCTCAACCATGAGGGTCTTGTCATCCGGGACGGAAGTGGTGGCGGCCTTTTGCTCGTCGAGATAGCTGAGCAGGTTATTGGCAGCCCATTCATCCAAACCGGTGGCCTCGCAGCGGGCCAGAGCTTTTTTGCGTGGGGCAGCGCTTATTTCACGGATGAACGCGCCCAGTGCCCGGCCCAACTCCACCGGGCGGCCCAGGGAATCGCCCTTCCAGAACGGCAACTTGCCGGGCTGGCCGAAGGCCGGGGAGACCAGCACTCGGTCAAAGGTGATGTCCTCGATTCTCCAGCTTGTGGCGCCAAGGGCAAAGACATCCCCCACCCGGGACTCGTAGACCATCTCCTCATCGAGTTCGCCCACGCGCCGGCCGCCCTTGGCTGCCTTTCCGCCGCCGGTTTCTTCGGAGCCAATAATGAAGACACCAAATAGGCCGCGGTCCGGGATGGTTCCGCCGGAGGTGACGGCCAGCCGTTGCGCGCCGGGACGTCCGGTGATGGTGCCGGCCGTGCGGTCCCAGACAATACGGGGGCGCAATTCCGCGAACTCGTCGGAGGGGTAGCGTCCGGCCAGCAGGTCCAGCGTGGCATCGAACGCTGAGCGTGGGAGGGCCACAAAGGGTGCGCTACGGCGAACGGTCTCAAACCATTCCTCCACCCCAATGGATTCCAGCGCCGTGGCAGCCACGGTCTGTTGGGCCAAGATGTCCAGCGGGTTGGCCGGTATGGACAGCGGCTCGATTTCCCCGGCCAGCATCCGCTCTACTGTGACGGCCGAATGCAGCAAATCTGCCCGGTGTTTGGGGAACAGCAATCCTTCGGAAATTTCGCCTACTTGGTGTCCGGCACGCCCCACACGTTGGAGCCCGCTAGCGACCGACGGCGGTGACTCCACTTGGATCACCAAGTCCACGGCGCCCATGTCGATGCCCAGTTCCAGGCTGGAGGTAGCCACTACGGCGCGCAGTCGCCCGGATTTCAGATCGTCCTCAATCAGAGCCCGCTGCTCCTTAGATACGGAGCCATGGTGAGCTTTGGCCAGGACGTTGGGCGCGCCCGTAACAGCCCCGGCCTGCGCCATCATTTCTGCGGGCAGACGTGTGGGGGACGACGCCGGATGGCTGCTTCCAAGGTTTCCCGGCGCCGGAGCATCGGGCGGGGTGGGGGACGGCGCGGTCCGCCACGGAGAAGGGGAGGCGGGTGCGCCGTCGGTCCCCACCAGCTCCCCAGCCTCGCCAGTTCGGCCGGTGCCCCTCGCTGGCGTGGGCCCATCCGCCAGTGCTTCCAGCTCTGCCAGCTCCAGCCGCTCTAGGTAGATTTCGTTGAGCCGCCCAGTCAGCCGCTCGGCAAGTCGGCGGGAGTTGGCGAAGATGATGGTGGAGTTTTTGGCTAGGACGGCGTCCACGATCTTCTCCTCCACATGCGGCCAAATGGAGGCGTTGGGTGCCAGTCCTGAGGCTGGGCCAAGATCGTGGGCGGCGGCGAGGGCGGGTAGTTCCGTCATGTCCGCGACCGGGACCGTGACGCCCAGGTTCCAGGTCTTGGTGCTGGCCGGGGCAACGATGGTGACCGGGGCCTGCCCGCCTAGGAAGCGGGCCACGGTGGAATGCGGCTCAACCGTGGCAGACAGCCCGATGCGTTGGGCCGGGGTTTCCAGCAAAGCATCGAGACGCTCAAGGGACACGGCCAGATGCGCCCCCCGCTTGGTACCGGCGACGGCGTGAACCTCGTCGATGATGATCGTGTGGACGTCGGTGAGGGTCTCACGTGCCTTGGAAGTCAGCATCAAATACAGCGACTCGGGCGTGGTGATGAGAATGTCTGGCGGGTGGCTGAGTAGACGGCGGCGCTCATTGGTGGGGGTGTCTCCGGAGCGCACACCTACGCTGACGAGGGGGGCATCCAGGCCCAGCCGGGCAGCGGTTTGGGTGATGCCGATCAATGGCGCGCGGAGGTTCCGTTCCACGTCCACGCCCAAGGCTTTCAAAGGGGAGATGTACAAGACGCTCGTGCCCTTTTTGGGAGCTGTGGCCGACACTTCAGGAGAGCTGCTTCTGGCAATGAGGCCATCCAAAGCCCACAAAAAAGCGGCCAAAGTTTTGCCGGAGCCGGTGGGTGCCACCACCAGAGAATGCGCCCCATTAGATACTGCGTCCCAGGCGCCGGCTTGAGCTGGAGTGGGTGAGCCGAAGGCGCCCAGAAACCACTCGCGGGTCGGTTCCGCGAACTGGCTCATTCCGCTCATTTGTTTTGTTGCGTCCACGGCTCCATCATGCCGTATGCCACCGACATTGGCTGCTCGAGGCGTTGAGAAAGTGAAGAAAAAATGCTGGGAAAGGCCGTTCCTGACCGAAAAATACATGACGAATTGGTCTCTGGTCGGGCAGTGTCGGTACCGCGCTGTAATCTATCGGTAGGAGTGGCAACGATTGCCGATGCCGGTCCGTTCTTTGCAACGTGCCTGACGGTGCTCCTGCGAGGAAAATTTGGGGGAGGTCAAGGGATCGTGCAGACACGGCATGTGGGGAACAACTGGGTTCCCTTAGTGGGTTTGGCGCTACTTTTTTTGACCTCTGGCGCCCTCAGTATGGTGGCTGACCGCGGCAACGGTGTTGATGTTCGTTTCTTTGCCCTAGGCACCCTGCTGGTAGGCGCCTTGAGTGCTGCTTGGCTGTGGAAGCACCCGTCATGGTGGATTGCTCCGCGTAACCACTATCTATATCTTGCCGCTGGAACAGCGGTGGGCGTTTTACTGTCCGCCCTCCTGCCATTCCTCAATGGGGCAGGACCTTGGCTGGTACTGGGCGCGGCCATTGTGGTCTATGGCTATTTTGAACGCTTGCGGCTTCTGATGACCGTTGGGTCCGGTGTGGTGTTGACAGGCCTTTTAGTTGCTCTGATCCGTGCCGATATTTGGGGTGGTGCGTTGCACTTGCTGGCCACAGCCATTGTGGCCATCGGCGCGAACCGGCTGCACATCTTGCGCCACGGGAGGCGCCGCGAAGCTGCCGATAGCGCGCCGGACTTCATTGGTTCCTTTGAAGAGTTCGACCGCGACGAGGCACTCCGCCCCTAGGCAGGGAAAGCCGGAGTCTGTGCCCTCCCCATCCCCAAATCCGGGTTTTCACCTGTTGGTGCAGAACATCTGGAAGAGGGTAACCACTTTCTGCTGCTGGGAAATAGGGCCATCGAGGTCATTGTTTTTCAAATATGAAACGCCGCTCGGTTTTTTGAATAGCCCAGTTTTCCAGTAAATTTCGTCGCTGTGAAAGGCGCTGAACAGTCTGCCATAGGAGGGGGAACGTGGGGAATTCCTCGTGGTCTCACGCGAATTACGGGTGAGACCAAGCTATCAGTGCCCGCATGTAGGGCTTTTGACAGGTAATTTCTTTCGATATAAAACTAATGAATGAATTCTGACTCTTCCTACACGCAGTTGCATCGCGGCGGCACCTCAGTGATTGTTGACCTGAGTACCGCCGGCCTCCCTACGATCATCCATTGGGGGCCAGCAACAGGTGTCCTTTCCCCGGCTGAATTGAGCTCCCTGGCCGTAGCCGCCCGCCTCCAACGAGTTTCTGGCGGCATTGATGTTCCTGCACGATTAACGCTGCTACCGCAAGAAACATTTGGCTGGCAGGGCTCACCTGCTCTTCAGGGACAGCGGGTCCGAAGCGGATGGGCCACTGCATTGAGCACCGTCTCGACCGTTGCCGACAGCTCCAGTATCACCATCACCTCGGAAGATTCGGCGGCTGAACTGCGCTTGGTCACCGAGCTGTCCCTCACTGCGGCCGGTGTACTCCGACAACGGCACACGCTGATAAACACCGGCAGTTCGGACTACGAATTGCATCGACTCGACACCATCTTCCCGGTACCGGCGAGCGCCACGACAGTGCAGGACTTCACCGGACGCCATCTGAAGGAACGTAGCTCACAACGGCGCCCGCTGACAGTCGGCGCCCATGTTCGAGAAAGCCGCCGGGGGCGGCCCGGCGCTGATGCGACGCTGCTCATGCTCGCCGGTACCGAGGCCATGGGGCACCGAAGCGGACTCGTTCATGGCGTCCACACAGCCTGGAGCGGTAACCATCGGTTCAGCGCCGAACGCACTATCACCAGTGATAATTTCCTCAGCGCTGGAGAGCTATTGCTGCCCGGTGAAGTGGTGCTTGCGCCGGGGGAGAAGTACTCAACTCCGTGGTCGCTTGGTTCTTGGGGTAGCGGCTTGGATCAGCTTGCGTCTCGGTTCCATGAGGACTTGCGCGCCCGCCCGCAGCACCCTGCCCGGCCCCGCCCTGTCACCCTCAATACGTGGGAGGCAGTCTACTTTGACCATGACCTCGAGACGCTGAAGACGCTGGCCAATAAAGCAGCCACCATTGGTGTTGAACGATTCGTGCTCGACGACGGCTGGTTCCTGGGCCGGCGTGACGACACCGCCGGTTTGGGTGACTGGTTTGTTGACCCTGCTGTGTGGGCCGATGGGCTGGGGCCCATCATCAATCATGTCCGCGAACTAGGCATGGAGTTCGGGCTCTGGTTTGAACCAGAAATGGTCAACCCGGACAGTGAACTGGCCCGCAACCACCCCGACTGGATTCTGCATTCCGAGGGCCGCTGGCCGGTCAGCGCACGCCAGCAGCAGGTATTGAACCTGGCTCATCCAGACTGCTTCGATTACCTCCTCGGTCGCCTTGACGCCATCTTGACTGAATACCCCATCAGTTACATCAAGTGGGACCATAACCGTGACTTGCTGGATGCTGCGGATCCGCTCACCGGCCAGGCCGCTGTCAGGAATACCACGCTGGCTCTCTACCGACTTCTGGGTGAGCTGAAGAGCCGCCACCCGAACTTGGAAATTGAAAGCTGCGCATCGGGCGGAGCCCGTGTGGACCTAGGCATCCTGGATTACACCGACAGGATCTGGACTAGCGACTGCATCGACCCCATTGAACGGCTCGGCAACCAAGCCAACACCGGACTATTGGTCCCCTATGAACTCATGGGAGCCCACATTGGCGGGCCCGAATCGCACTCAACCCGGCGCCAGCACAGCCTAGGATTCATGGCGCGCACAGCCATCTTTGGCCACTTTGGCATCGAATGGAACATTGCCGAAATTGATGCAGCGCAAACGGCAGAACTGGCCCAGTGGGTGGAGTTCCACAAAGATAACCGCGGGCTCTTCCATACGGGAGTCTCAGTTCACGCTGATCTCCCCGACCCCGCGCTGGATCTGCGAGGCGTCGTAGCCCACGACGGGGAGCGCGCCATTTTTGCACTGACCCAGCGGGAAGCCTCCATCACCTACCCATCCGGCCGTATCCCGGTGCCGGGACTGCTGCCGGAGAAGAAATATCGCCTAACTTTGTCACACCCACTGGATGACAAACTGGGCAATGGCCAGTCACCGCTGGAATGGCCGCTAAGCGAGTGCGTGCTCTCGGGCTCAGTACTGGAGACCGTGGGCATTCAAGCGCCGGTGCTTTTCCCGGAGCAATCCGTGCTCATCATGCTCACGAGCGTCGAACCCGACGCCTCCTAGGTCTGACCCCTCATAGGCTCCACGCCTCGGGTTTATAAGTCTGACGACTCATGAACACGAGGCCGTTGAGGGTTTAGGTCGATAGCCCCAACGCTCAACGCGGCTGGCAGTCTCTGGTGGAACGGATCAGACTGATTCGCGCCAAACAATGGACGTTTCCAAATACACGCCGTCCCGAATAATTTCCCGGCCCATGATTTGGGCTAGGACCAGCTCCGCTGCACAAGAGCCCAGTTCCGAAGCGGGCTGATGAACAGTGGATAGTGGGGGATTAGTGCGTTTGGCCCAGGTGCTGTCATCGAAGCCGATCAAGGCGACATCTTCAGGCACTCGGTGCCCTGTCTGCTGAAGTACGCTCAGCGCTCCCGCCGCGACGGCGTCAGAGGAGGCGAAGACTCCGTCGATGGAGGGGCTTGTTGCAAGAAGTTCGCGCATGCCAACAGTTCCTGCATCAAAGGAGAAGCGGTCTACTTTAGCGACCAGCTCCGGTCGATAGCTTGAACCCAGAGCGTCCCTAAAGCCTTGCAAGCGGTCGGCTCCGGAGGCCCTGTCCAAAGCGGAAGCGATCATGCCGATCTGAGTCCGCCCAGAGGCCATGAGTTTGGCCGTAATTTCTGCTGCAGCTTGCCTGTTGTTGATTGAGACGAAAGGAAGTGGGCGGTGATTGGGTGGGGGGCCCACAAAAGCCGAAGGCAGTGCCAGGTTTTCAATGATCTCCGTGAGGTGATCATTTTCTCGAGCTGAGACAACAATGGCCCCATCGATGGAGCCGCCATTGAGGTATTGACCAACGCGGGTGACGTCGCGTTCGGAATCGATGATCAAGCACACCATTTGGTATCCGGCTTGCGAGAGCACCGTGTTTGCCCCGAGGATGATCGAGCCTAAATTTGGATCCTCAAGGAAGAGCGAATGAGGCTCATGGATCAGCAGGCCCACAGCTTGTGAGCGTTGTCGCACCAGATTCCGGGCCGCTGTGTTGGGGACATAACCCACGGCCTTGATAGCCTTGTCGATGGCTTCTCGGGCCTCGGCAGAAACATACTTTTCACCGTTGAGTACCCGGCTGACCGTTCCCCGTGAAATGCCCGCAACCGTGGCAACGTCCAGGATGGTTGCGCGCTTTTTTCTGCTGGGTAGAGGAGCCATTCCTTTACCTTACCGGGCCAATGCCGGGCGGGGCGCATAGGAAAGACTTGACAGCGCTGTGACGCGAGACATACTCTGTGTACGTTCACAGAAAACATGACGTCGTTTGAAACGTGGTTCTCTGTGAACGTACACAGAGCGGTGTGAGTTGCCGCTGAACGACCAGTAGGCAACACCTCATTAAGGATTCACATGAACAGCTCGCTAGTGGGGCAGCCTCGTCCAATCATTGAATTGGATTCCGGCATGGCCTTTGGGTGCGACTACAACCCGGAACAATGGGATCCGGAAGTTTGGGCACAAGACGCCGCAGCCATGCAACAGGCCGGGGTCAACTTTGTTGCCATCAACATTTTCGGCTGGTCCCACCTGGAGCCACGCGAAGGCGAGTACGACTTCAGCAATCTTGATGCCATTATCGAGTTGCTCCACGAACACGGGATCCGCATCAACTTAGCGACGGCCACCGCTTCTCCTCCGCCGTGGCTGACAAGCACCTATCCGCAGGTACTTCCCGTCGTAGAAGATGGCACCAAGCGCTACCCCGGCGGCAGACAAGCATTTTGCCCCAGCTCACCCATCTACCGGCACCATGCGGCGCTCTTGGTGGAAAAAGTAGCCCAGCGCTACGGCAACCATCCCGCCGTCGCACTTTGGCATGTATCCAACGAGATTGGCTGCCACAACGCCCATTGCTACTGCGAAACCTCATCCATTGCGTTCCGTGCATGGTTGACGGAGCGTTACGAGAGTATTGAAAACCTCAACACCGCATGGGGCACTGATTTTTGGAGCCAGCGGGTTTCGGACTGGAGCGAAATCTTCACGCCCCGCCTTACACTCTCCAGCCGTAATCCCGGCCAAAGTATGGACTTCAAGCGTTTTAGTAGCGATGCACTGCTGGAAAACTACCGTCTGGAAGCGGACATCATCCGCCGGCACAGCGACGTTCCGGTGACCACAAACTTTATGGTGACCGCCCACATTCGCAACATGGACTATTTCTCATGGACAGCGGACATGGACATCATCGCCAATGACCACTACTTGGACCACAGGCTTGGCGAGCCGACCACCGAGCTGTCGTTTGCGGCAGATCTCACGCGCGGGCTGGCCAAGAACAACCCGTGGATTCTCATGGAACACTCCACCGGATCCGTCAACTGGCAACCGCACAACCCGGCCAAAACGCCCGGGGAAATGCTGCGCAACTCCTTGGCTCACGTTGCCCGTGGTGCTGATGGCGTCTGCTTCTTCCAGTGGCGAGCTTCGCTGCAGGGATCTGAAAAGTTCCACTCCGCGCTCATGCCCCATGCTGGCCAGGAGTCCGAGATGTGGCGCGACGTGGTTGCCCTTGGAAACACTATTGCGAGCTTGGCCGAGGTAGTGGGCACCCGGGTTGAATCCAAGGTGGCCTTCATCTTCAGCTGGGAATCATGGTGGGCAGTGGATGCTGAGACCCGCCCCTCTGAAGCTGTTTCTTATTTGGAACAGGCTCATGCAATCTACGCCTCACTACACGCACTGGGGACCACCGTGACCATGGTGGCTCCGGGATCCGATCTCAGCGGCTACAAGCTAGTCATTGTCCCCACGCTGTACATGGTTTCCGATGACCATGCTGGTGTGATCAATGATTACGTCAGCAATGGCGGGGACGTAGTGGTCACCTTCTTCAGCGGAATCGTTGACGAAGACGACCGTGTCCGTACCGGCGGCTACCCGGGTGCATTCCGGGAAATGCTGGGAATCAGAACCGAAGAATTTTCCCCACTCTTGCCCCATCAGGTACTGGAACTTTCCGATGGCCGGACGTCCTCGCTCTGGACTGAGCGGACCACCTTGCAGGGCGCCACAGCTCTTGCCACCTATGTTGATGGGCCAATGCCCGGCGGCCCAGCAGTCACCTGCAATGAGTTCGGACAGGGACGCGCGTGGTACATCGGCACCGCCTTGGATCATGACGGTTTGCTCAACGTAGTCCGAACCGCACTCGATAGCGCAGGGGTGAATCCGGTAGCCCCGGAAGCGGATGCCAGCTTGGAAGTGGTTCGCCGCTCGCACGCCAACGCTTCTTTCCTGTTCGTGATCAACCACGACCAGCAAGACCGCAGCCTGTCCACCGCAGGCTACGAGATCATCACAGAAACCAACGTTTCTCAGTCACTCATTGTTCCTGCTGGAGCTGTGCGTGTCATACGAGAGGAAGTACAGCCATGAGCCGCAATAAACTGCTCACCGCCGAGCCAGCGGTCCTCGAAGCGCGAAAGCCGAAGAACAAATTCAACAAGGCGATTGTGCTCTTTGTAGCACCCTTCGGTTTGCTTTTTGTGCTTTTCTACCTAGCGCCGATCACCTACGCTCTCTACCAATCATTCTTGAAGGTGGAACGGCAAGGAACCTTCGGAAAAGCCAAGGAAGTATTTGGCGGGTTTACCCAGTACATTGCCGTCTTTGAAAACGGACCTTTCTGGGAATCCATAGGCCGGGTGTTTCTTTTCGGTGCCGTGCAGGTCCCTGTAATGCTGGGGCTGGCCTTGCTCTTTGCCTTGCTACTTGACTCTCCCTTGGTCAGAGGAAAGAAGTTCTTCCGCCTAGCATTCTTTGTCCCCTACGCAGTACCCGGGGTCATCGCAGCCATCATGTGGGGATTCTTGTACTCCCCGAACCTGTCTCCGTTTACGCAAGTCACCAGCAGCATTAACTTCCTGTCCGCCGATCTGGTGCTGTGGGCGATGGCCAATGTGGTGACCTGGGTTTTTGTGGGCTACAACATGCTCATCATTTACTCCTCGTTGCTGTCCATCCCGACAGAAATTTATGAAGCGGCACGCCTCGACGGGGCAGGACAGCTGCGCATCGCGTTGTCCATCAAGATCCCCTTGGTTATTCCTGCCATTGTCATGACGGCCATCTTCTCCATCATCGGCACGCTTCAGCTTCTTGCAGAACCTCAGGTTTTCCGTACCTTCAGTTCTGCGGTCAATAGCACCTTCACCCCGAACCTTGCTGTTCTGACCACCTCATCCATTCCGAACATTCACTTGGCGGCAGCGATGTCAGTAGTTCTTGCCATGACTACCTTCGTGCTGTCCTTTGCGTTCCTCAAGTTCACTGCGCCGAAGGGAAAAGACAATGAGTAAGACTTCAACTCGCCCTTCGAAGCTGAAGGCCGCTTCACATGAGGCCCCTATGCACTCCTCAGGGCCGCGCGGGCCCCGTGAAAACCTGCTGCCTCGCTTCGGTGCCATGATCATCATGGTGGTCTTCGCCTTTTACTTCCTTACTCCGATCTGGTGGCTCTTTGTCTCCGCATCGAAATCGAAGGGAGATCTGACCAGTTCCAACCCACTCTGGTTTGCCGATTTCAACCTCTTTGAAAACATTGGCAATGTCCTGAGCTATCGGGACGGGATCTTTGTGCGGTGGCTCGGTAACAGTGTTGCCTACGCTGGTGGCGGCGCTCTGATTGCGACGCTACTCGCCGGAATGTGCGGATATGCGCTGGCCAAGTACAGGTTCAAGGCCCGGGAACTGATCTTCAACATCATCTTGGGCGGCGTACTTGTTCCCGCCACTGCGCTGGCACTGCCACTGTTTTTGATGTTCAGCCAGGTCAATGCCACCAATACTTTCTGGGCCGTTTTCCTGCCCAGCATTGTGAGCCCGTTCGGCGTCTACCTGACTCGCATCTTCGCCAGTTCCAGTGTCCCGGACGAGCTGATGGAAGCCGCAAGGCTTGATGGTGCAAGTGAGTTACGCACCTTCTTTAGTGTGTCCGTGAAGCTCATGTTCCCGGCCCTGGTAACGGTTTTCCTGTTCCAGTTTGTTGCCATCTGGAACAACTTCTTCCTCCCGTTGATCATGCTTCGTGATGAAGGAAACTTCCCTGTGACCCTCGGTCTCTACACCTGGAACTCTCAGATCAACCAGATCCCCGAGCTACGTATGTACGTGCTCGTTGGTGCCCTGTTGTCCATCATTCCGCTGATCATTGCCTTCTTGTTCCTGCAACGCTTCTGGCGTAGCGGACTCGGCGCCGGCTCAGTCAAATAGTTTTCACCCCCATATTTTCACTCCGTAACTATCAATCACTTCGAGGAAGAAATGAAACCACTAAAAAGCGCCATCGCAGTCGCAATGCTCTCAGCTATGGTCCTCACCGGATGTTCCAGCGCTGACACCACCGAAAACGCTGGTGCCACGATCGAATGCTCACCCTCAGATGGTCCCGTGAACCTCTCCTTCACCTCCTGGATCCCCGGGATTGAGAGCGTGGTTGACGTCTGGAATAAGGACAACCCTGAGATTCAGGTCAAGGTGCAGACCGGTCCGAACGGAAACAGCGGAACGTACCAGAACTTCTTCAACCAGCTCAAGGCCGGCAACGCTCCCGACCTTGGTCAAGTTGAGTATGACGCTTTGCCGAACTTCCGCGTCCAGGATGGTCTGATGGACATCGGCTCATGCCAGGATGTGGCCGATGCAGAAAGTGACTTCATTCCGTGGGCCTGGAACCAGGTCAGCTTCGGTGAAGAGGGATCCGCCTACGGAATCCCCCAGGACACCGGCCCCATGGCACTGTTCTACCGCAGTGACCTGTTCAAGAAGAACAACATTGCCGTTCCCACCACGTGGGATGAGTTCGCAGCTGCCGCCGTTGAAGTACGCAAGACCGGCAGCTACATCACCAACTTCTCGCAGAACGATATCAACCAGTTTGCTGGCTTCGTATGGCAGACCGGTGACAGCTGGTTCAAGAACGACGGCGACGCATGGAACGTTGGTTTGACTGGCCCGGGCAGCACCTCCGTGGCTGAATACTGGCAGGACCTGATTGACCGCGACCTAGTCTCCAGCTACCCCGGCTGGACCTCGGAATGGGACAACGCCTACAACACCGGCAAGGTATGGAGCTGGAACTCAGCTGTTTGGGGAGCCAACTCCATCGCTTCAGGGGCACCTGACACAGCTGGTTCTTGGAGCGTTGCACCGATGCCGCAGTGGAAGAAGGGCGATGAAGCCAGCGGTAACTGGGGCGGTTCATCAACGGTTGTCTTCACCGGCTCCGAGCACCCGTACGAAGCGTCAAAGTTCGCTCTGTGGCTGAACACCTCACCGGAATCGCTGACCATGCTCAACGAGTCCGCGAACCTCTACCCGGCCACCACCGCCGGTTTGGAACTTCCTTCACTGAAGGAAGGCGTTGAATTCTATGGCGATCAGAAGATTTACGATGTCTTCGCCGCCGCCTCCACCAAGGTATCCAGTGATTTCCTCTGGGGCCCGACCATGACGCAGACGTACAACAGCGTTTCGGACGGCTTCAAAGCTTCCGTCACCGGCAAGGGAACCCTTGTTGATTCCTTGAAGGCAGCTCAGGATGCAACCATCAAGGAACTGCAAACCCAGTCAATTCCCGTGGCTGAGTAGTTCTTGCACTGAACCAAAAATGACCTGTTGTTCCAGTGGAAATCCGCTGGAACAACAGGTCATTTTGCGTCTATGGGGTAGGAAATACTCCGGCCCGGATACGCCGTGCCGCCTACGTCTGGAAAGCGCCTACTTCTGGAAAGCGCCGATGGTGAGCAACGTGATGTCCTCATTGCTGCACGCGGTCAACGGGTGTGCGATCTCTAGGCTGTCGTAGGCGCTGGGCGGGTACACAAGGATGGAGTCAGCCTGCACGCGCTGGCAGTTCTGGTAATTTCCCGCCTGCGTGTAGCGCAGCGTGGCCCCCGCGCTCTGACCCGGTGCCAGCGTGATGGGCCCGTTCGACGGCGCCGCCGGATCCCGATTCGCTGGTGCTCCGATGGGGGTGGTGCTGCCCGCTGCCACCATCGAGACGCCTGAGTAGCCATCCAGAATGCAATCGGCCGCCGAGGCGTTCGTCACCGACAACGTCATGTAAATATGTCCGGCAGCGCCGCCGCCACTGTCATCGAGGGAACCCTTTAGTGAAGCTGCCGGGCAGAGCACGGGGGCTTGCTGCGAGGGAGTGCCCGTGGCACTGCTAGGCGCGGACGACGGCGTCTGCTCGGATGTTGGCGCAGCAGAACTTGCGCTGGGGCTCGCTGTACTGGTGCTGCTGGCGCTCGCTGAACTTGCGCTGGGGCTCACTGAGCTGGTGCTGCTGGCGCTCGCTGAAGAGGGCACATCTTGCGAATTATCTGGACCGCACGCCGCCAGAGAGGCACCCAAGCCAAGCACCATCGTCAATGCGAACGTGGTGCGCCAAATGTTGCGATTCGCAGGGGATCGCTGTGCGTTAGTGGTTCGCTGTGCGGTAGTCATGTCACCACTGTCCCGCTCATGGATTCCTGAGTCAACTGGCCCCGCCGCACAGGCACGGCCCTATCGAATGGGCAGTGCCTGCGCGGCGGTCGTGGATGCTGGTGTTGGGGCTTTCGCTACTACGCCTTTTTGGTGGTGCGCAAGAAAGCCAAGCCGCCCAAGATCAACCCGGCCAGCCCGGCACCCAAGCCAAGCCATGCAGCCCAGGAGGTGCCGTCGTCGTTCTTCTCCGAAGTCACAGAAGCCGAAGCAGGCTCAGCCTCATCGCTGGAATCAGCGCTGGCGCCATGCCCGCCGTGAGTGTCCCCGGCCACGGCCTCAGTGATGGTGATGGACGGTGCGGGGGCATCCACAGAATCGTGGTCCGCGCCCGCCGCCGGGATTTCCTTCCAGTCGGTCTGACCCGTTTCGCACGTCTGCAAGGTGGGGAAGTTCAGAGTGGTCCCGGCGGCGTCAGGCAGTTGGAGGGAGAGCGTGAAGGTGTCGCGCTCGTGGTCAGCCAACGGAGTCTTAGCCGTGTAGGTGATGGACTCGGTGCGCTCACTGATCTTGCTGCCATTGGCCACGGTGAGCGGGGGATCCAGCTTCTGTGTTGCCGTGCTGATGGTCCAATTCGGGTTGACGGTAGGGGTGGCCTCGTTCAGCTCCTTCGGCAAAGTGATGGTCAGCGAGGTGGTGGAGGAACCCTCGCAACCGTGGCCCACAGCAAAAGTCACCAGCGTGTACGCTCCAGCGGCTGTCTCAGTGGGAGTGGCGCTGACGTGAGCCGAGGCGCTGCCCAGACCCATCAGCATCAAAGTGCTGGTGGCGCCTACGGCGAGGGTGGTTTTGAGGGTACGAGAAAAACGCATAATAAAAGCCTTTCGAACGCGCAGCTGCGCAAGAGATACAGGGAGGGCACCCTGCGAATGGTTCGAAGGGTGCTAAGCGAAAACTGCTGCCGAAAGGGGCGGGCCGCGGCGCGTATTGGGCCGCAAATTGCGCCACGGCGCACGAGGAAGCGGGCGCGGAACCACGGCCGGAGGTGCGGACTGAACTGGTATTACCAGCACAGCCGCGGCTCGTTGGTACAGCGGGCGGAGCCAGTGTGCCAGTGACCAAATAGCGTTTTCGCCATAGGCCAGCAAACCGGCAGTGGCCAGAGTTGCCGCAAAGTGGGCAGCCCACATCCCTGCAGACATGGCGCCACCGTGGCCAACAGTGTCCATCCCGGATGAAGCTTGCCCCATCATGAGCGCGGCATAGGCCTCCGCAGACATGGTGTGGTGGGCCGCCATATCCGAGCCGTGGGCGCCGCTGTCAGCACCGCTGTGGGCGCTATGCGAGAGAACATCGAAGACCTGGTGCAAAACCACCTGGCTGCTGGCCAGCAGGGCCATCATGACAGGAAGATTCAACCTGAACTTGGTGGCGACCGTGGAGCAGAGAACATGCAGCGCCAAGATAGCGGCCAGAATGGGCGGCGCTGGCAATGTCCCGCCAGCCACGAGGTGAGCTGTGGCCGCCAGCCCGAAGATGGTGGCGCCCACCGCTGTGGTTCGAAGCAGCCTAAAAGGAGCGTGCGGCACGGTGCTCCCTTCGACTGGTCAACTCTCCAACAGTTTACCGAGAAAAAGCTGTGGGATGCATCTGCGAATGGGCCGCGGCGGTAGTGCCCGGCAGGCGCACCGTGAACGTGGTCAGTCCGGGCCTGCTGGTGACGCTTACCGTTCCATGGTGTGCGCGCACAATGCCCTGAACAATACTCAGGCCCAGCCCCGTGCTGCCCGAGGTGCCGGTACGGGCCTGATCTGCGCGGGAGAACCGGTCAAAGATGATGGTTTGGAAGTCCGGGTCGATTCCGGGGCCATTGTCGCTGACCTCCAGAAGACACCAGCCATCCGCGGTAGCGGAAACTGCGGCGTGGACAGCCGTTCCGGGCGGAGTGTGCTTGGCGGCGTTGGACAGCAAGTTCAAGAGGATCTGCCGCAGGGCCTGGTCTTCGCCCAAAACCTCGACGGGTTCATCGGGCACGGTCAGCGTCCAAAGATGATCGGGGGTGGCCACCTGAATATCTCGCACAGTCTCCATAACCAGCGGGCTCAAATTGACCACGGTGGGGGCTCCCAACCGTTTACCGTCCAGTCCTGCACCGTCCAGTCCTGCGGCGGCCTCGTCCAGCCTGGCCAGCGTGAGGAGATCCTCCACGAGACGGCTCATGCGCACCGATTGATCCTGTACGCGATCCAGTGATGTCTGGCCATCCGGACTGAGCTGTTCGGTCATAGCCAGCAGTTCGGCATAGCCGCGGATGGCGGTCAGCGGGGTGCGCAGTTCATGGCTGGCATCGGCCACAAAACGGCGCAGTTTGCTCTCGCTGTGCTGCCGGGCTTGGAGTGCATGGGAGACATTTTCCAGCATGGCATTGAATGCGTGCCCAACATTCCCAACCTCGGTACCCGGATGGGCAGCAGCGTCGAGGACCCTGGCACCCAAGGTGACTTCTCCGGCGTCGAGCCTGAGCGTTGAAACTCGTGTGGCGGTGTCTGAAAGTTGTGCCAACGGTTGCAGGCTGCGGCGGATGATGGCCGTCCCCGCCCAACCCAGTGCCAGTAATCCGGCCAGCGAGACCAGCACGATGGAGAGAATCAAGGTGGACAGCGTTTGCTCGGTGGCAGCGAGGGGCAGGCCGGTGATGAGGATGTCGCGGTTGGGTGCGGCTTGAGTCTGCAGCCGGTACTCGCCGATGGACAGCGTTTTGGTGCTGAGTTCGCCGTCGGGGGAGATCCCGGCCAGGATGTCGGCGTCGGCGGTGGTGAGTTGTTGGCGTGCCCCCGTATCGGAGAGGATGGCCGCATAATGGACGACGCCGTCGCTCAAGACCGCGCTCAGCTGACCTGCGCTGGTGGCTCGGGCGTTGATCGGGTCCGGGAGGCTCGAGCCGTTTTGGCTTGTATAGAAGGAGACGGTGCGCCCGGAAGCTTGCTGCAGCGAGGAGTCCAGCTGGCTCCGTACGGTCATGCTCAGTGCCGAATAACTCACCATGCCCACCAGGACGCAAATGACTGTGAGCAAGGCCAGCATGACGGCCACGAGACGGGTGCTCAGATGCCAGCTGGCGGGGCGTAACAGATGGCGTTTGATGCTGGTTATTGACATGGTTTGATCACATAACCGGAGCCGCGGACGGTGTGCAGCATGGGTTCTTGCCCGGCGTCGATCTTCTTGCGCAGGTAGGAGATATAGAGCTCCACAATGTTGCTTTGGCCGCCAAAGTTGTAGTCCCAGACGCGTTCTAAAATGCGGGCTTTGCTCACCACACGGCGTGGATTTTCCATCAGAAATTTCAGCAGTTCAAATTCGGTGGCGGTCAGATTGATGTCCGTATGAGCACGCTGGACGGCCTTGGTGTCCTTATTCAGGGTCAGATCGCCCACCGTCAGGAGCCCGAAATTGGGGGCCGTGATCCCGGAGCGCTGGACAATCCTGTGCAGTCGAAGCAGGACTTCTTTCATACTGAAAGGCTTGCTGACGTAATCGTCGCCGCCGGATTGCAGGCCGCTGACCTTGTCTGCAACGGCGTCCTTGGCGGTTAAAAATAGTGCGGGCACCTCAGGGTAGATGGTGCGGATTCTTTGCAGAAGTTCGACGCCGTCCATCCCCGGCATCATGATGTCCAGCACCAAAACGTCCGGGACAAATTCGCGGGCGATCTTCAATGCCTCGAAACCATCATGGGCTGTGGCGACGTTCCAACCGGTAATCTCCAGTCCGCGGCGCATCAGATCGGCAAGCTCAGGTTCATCATCCACCACTAGGGCCCGGATGGGTTCGCCATCGGCACGGGTGAGCTTGGGTAGGGGTGCTGATGAGGGTTGCTGGAGCGGACTGGCCATAGGACTATTCTCTGGCATCGAACCAGAGAGCCGCTGAATACTTGCTGAGAGTTGCCTGTGTCCTGAAAACACAAAACGCCCACCGGCACTGCCGGTGAGCGCTTCATATTTGCAATTAGACTCCGTGGCCCATGCCGAAAACAATCAGCAGGCCGAAGCAAGCGATACCGCCCAGAACCGTAACCCAGCCGATAACTGTGGCGGCGACAGTGCTGCTGCCCTTTTCGTGTGCGTCCGAGCGACGCTTTGCTTCTGTACTCACAAGTTTCCTTTGTTCGACGGCCCTATAAACCCGGGCCGGGGATCATCGTTGCCGTGGTGCCCCGCGGGTGTGGTGCGCAACGAAACAAGCTCGCCGACGTCGTCGGGTATCTCATCTTAGCAATTTCCCGATTAGAGCTCCAAGCCACCGCCAGAAGATAGGCTTCTGTGGGTGCTTGCGGAGAGAAATCTGTTGGCAACTATTACTTGTCGTTTGCCAGCGCCGTGGGACTAGGCGTCCTAGAGGCTAGCTCCGTTGCGAAGTCCATCAGAGCCCAGGCTCTGGTTGAGAGCACGGAAAACTACTGCCAATCCGCACAAGAAGCCGCTCTGATCAACGAACCCAAAGATGCCTCAGCGGGGCTAAATAGAACCTGAATACACGTCAGAGTTGGTCTACTTTTCATGGTTATGCGAGGTCTATAACCTGTACCGATCCCGGCCCCTCAACCAGCAAGAGGATCCGCGCTGATTCTGTTTCTGCCGCATCCAAGGCTGCCACCAGTTCATCAGCGGTGGCTTGGTAACCTTCCCCAGTTCTGAGTAGGACCTGAATTGTGGCACCTGTCTTGGCACTCAGAGCCTTCCTCAGCTCGGGGCTGTCTTCTCCTGCCACAAGGATGATTGATCCCACGGTTCCGGAGCTAGCGGGTTCTGCATCGGGGATCAGCGCCTTGTCCGAGCGCCACACCGCAAAATGGTAGATCGCAACCAAGAGAGTAGCTGCCAGGAGGCCAAGCGGTGCGCGCACCGATTCCAGCAGTCCCGAGACCAAGCTTCCGGGCTCTAAGAAGAACGTGAAGATTCGGAAGCCGGCAAAGAGTAGGGCAATCAGGGCCACTACCGCGCTGACACCAAATACCGCAACGAGATAGACCCTGCGTTCGCGCGGGTCTGCGGGTTTGTGGGGGCGCCAAGCCCACACCCATGCCAGCGCACCAATCACCAGCCAGATGAGACCAGCCAACAGCAGATCTATGCCTCGATCCCCTGCCAAGGGTGGCGTCAACGCGGCAAGGAGAGCATTGATGCAGACACCGAGCCCGGACGCCATGGCTGCCAAACCAAGCCCTGCGGAAACCAGTCGGGCAGCGGTCTTAGCCTCTGCGGAACGCGAACCCAGTTCCTGCCATGCCAGAGTGAAAATGAGGGCGCCGACAAGCGCCGCACCGAGTGACAACGGCACCGGCGCCAGTGATTGGGCATCACTTCCGTGAACGGCGGAGCGGCCAAGAGCGTAGAGCAAATATCCGGTTCCACCCAGTGCTGCGGCCCCAGCGGCTAGGACACCAACAAGAACCAACGCAACATCTGCGAATCCGCCACGTACCGTGCCCAAGCGATTGAGTTTCCAGTGCCACCACCACAGAGCCAGTCCGCCCACTATCCACGGCAATTGCGCCAATACCCCGCGCCACCAGGGTAAACCCACTGAGAAACTGTCGAAGATGGAATCAATTGCCGCGGAAAAGACGAGGGTCAAGGCGCTCACAGTCGCTGCAGCAACGAGTATCACCGCATACCAGCTGGCGAGGACGCCTGATAGTTGCGGAAGGCTACGCGGCGAACGGCGAGTATCGCTCCACATCCGGTGGTGCCACCACCAGACGCCTGCCCAGATGAACGCCGTCGAAAGTTCCTGGGCCCATCCTTGGGTGTGCCCTGCGAGCAGGTTCCCCAGCAGCGTGAACAGCCCTGTACTCGCAACGACCAGAGACGTTGAATACATGGCTGCTAGATAGAGCCCCCAAGCCGTCGCGGCGGATTCGAGAGGATCTAGCAAACGTTTGGCCAATGAACGCCACAGTAGTAGCGCTAACGGAGCTGCGATGATGACGAAGGCCAAAGATCTGGCTAGGTTGCTGGTGCGTCCGGAACCTTCGTCGTTTCCGGGGTCGAGCAAAAGTCCCAGTAGTCCTGCGGCGCCAACGGCCGCGAGGGTGACTAAGACGAACAGCAGAATGTAGAGCACCAGTCGGCGCACTGTTGGCAAGGATCCGGTACCTGAGACAGGTTGATTTACGCTCATGGTGTGGTCACCGTCGGCTCGTTACATGCCCATAAGGGCCAAGGGCTCTGGCTAATGAGCCAAGAGTCGTTGATCTTCTGCAATGTGAAGGAATCCTGATAGTCGCTCTGTCCCAAGCCGAAGGGTCCGTCGCCTATAGATTCACTGATGGTGACTTTCACGGTGGCTGTTGCCCCGCTAATTGTGCTCGCAACTAATCCAACGCGTAGGCTTCCTGCATCAAAGCCTGTGTCATACATTGCGTTGGCGCGGCATTCTTTAACTGCTTCGGGTGTCAGCAGACCGGACGCGGATTCCGTGTCACCGGCAAGCACTGCGGTGACGTAACTTTGAACCACGCCTTCGGGCGAGCGCGGGTCTGCTGGTGCGGCCGTTCCACGGGTCAGCACCACCACAATTGCCACGACGACGAGCAGTAAGATGCTGCCCAGCAAGATCAGGGGAGTGCGGCTCCCGGTGGCCGGTTCGTGTTCCATGGCTCAAGTATGCGATGGAAAAAATTTTTTGGCCGCAAACCCTGAATTCTGACGCTGAAACGAGACAAGTTCTCTCCCGAAAGAGGAGACTATTCCGCACCTCTTTCGGCCAGCTCGGAGTAAGGATGACTGGGCTGCGTTGATACCTCGCGCACAATCTAAAAGGGGCGCGTGAACTGCTGATGTTGAAAACCTCGGTAATGTCAGCGATCTGGATCCCCGAGCCCATGTGCGCCCACAGCCGTCTGTAACGATCACGGTCTGCTCTGGTCCAGCATGTCCACCGCGTCCCACCGACTCGGGTACTCGGTGAGCGGCGAGTTCGACGTGACTCACTATCACGTGCAGATGCCCGAGGTAGCTGGCTTCGGCAGCATCTCTAACGAGTTGAACCTTGCTGGGGTGCGAGAATACTGTCTCTGAAATGAACGAAGCTCCAGCAGCGATCCGATCACGGCGCTGAGCTTCGGGAATCTGTGCGTGCGGCTGGCTGAGAAGTTCCGGTCATCAGCATCGGAGTGTGGCAGGGTAAAATCCGGTCCCTGAGCGCCTAGTGGAAGAAAGAGGGTCCACACCACGAGTTATTCGTTGTGTGGACCCTCTTGCTCTGACGCTCGTGTGTTTGCCCTTCTACACAGAGGCTTCTTCAAAGAGCTGTTCATCTTTGAGCGTACGTAAGTTGCCCGAATTGACCATCAGCCCCATCATGTCGAATACAACGGTGGCGGCGGCCAGTGAGGTGATGTCAGCATGATCGTAGGCGGGGGCGACCTCCACTACGTCGGCTCCGACAATGTTTATTCCGTTCAGGCCGCGCAACAGACGCAGCAGCTCGCGGGACTGCAGGCCGCCCATTTCTGGGGTGCCTGTGCCCGGGGCGAAGGCGGGGTCCAGAACGTCGATGTCCACTGAGAGGTACACGGGGGTGTCGCCCAGGCGTTCGCGCACTTTGGCGATAGCGGCTGGCACACCGATCTCGTCGATGTCCGTGGAGCGGATGATTTGGAAACCGAACTCGTGGTCGCGCAGGAAGTCGTCCTGGTCGTAGACCGGGCCGCGAATACCGACGTGCATTGACTTGTCTTCGATCAGCAGCCCTTCCTCGAAGGCGCGACGGAACATGGTCCCGTGGGTGATTGGCTCATCGAAGTAGGTGTCCCAGGTATCCAAATGCGCATCGAAGTGCAGCAGGGCGACCGGCCCGTGGATTTTGTTCACTGCCCGGAGCATCGGCAATGCGATGGTGTGGTCCCCTCCGATGGCGATGACGCGCTTGTCCTTGGACAGCAGCGGCAATACCTGCTCCTCGATCTGTTCCACGGCTTTGCTGATGTTATACGGGGTGCAGGCTACATCTCCCGCATCCACGACCTGGACCGCTTCGACGGGTGTCACGTCCAGTTCGACGTGGTAGCCGGGGCGCAGCAACCGGGAGGCCTCTCGGACGGCGGCCGGACCGAATCGGGCGCCCGGACGGAAGGAAGTACCACCGTCGAACGGAACGCCGAGCACAGCGATGTCGTAATCAGGTACCGCGTCGATCTGTGGGAGCCGGGCGAAGGTTCCAAGCCCTGCGAACCGGGGTACTTTGGTCGCTTCAACTGGCCCAATGGGCTGGTGCTTGCTCATCTGAGGGTTTCCTTTACTTTCGTTTCTTCGGTCGCGCTGTTGGTCTTGGATTTTATGGTTCGTTCGCCGCCGGAGATATCGGCTAGGGAACGGTTGGCAGTTTCTGGGGCCAGAATGAAGGTGGCAATCAAACCGACTAAGGAGATCCCGGCTCCGATCAGTAGGGCACCCGAGGCGCCGAAGTTGATGATTGCCACTGGCATGAGATAGGTGCTGGCGGCTGAACCGACGCGACTGATGGCAGTGCCGAAGCCGACCGCTGTGGCTCGAATTTCCGTGGGGAACAGTTCGTTGGGGTAGACGACCTCAAGGAAGCTGGAAGCGCCGGAGGCCAGGGCGAATATTGCCAAGGCGGTGAATAGGGTTTTAGGGCCAACGCCGGGGATAAATGCCGGGGCTGCAAGCGCTAGGACGATGATTCCGAAGGTCCACAGCAGCAGCTTACGCCGGCCGATCCGCTCCACCAGCCACAGACCGGGGATACCACCAATGACAAAGAGCAGGGAAATAAGAAGGGAACCGCCGTAGAGGTTCGCATCTCCGTCCAGACCGAAAGAGGAGAGTAGCTCTGGGGCGAAGGTGTAGACGGCGAAGAGCGGAATTACCTGTGCGGTCCAGAAAATAGAGACAAAGAGCGTTCGACGCCAGAACTTCTTGTTGAAGATGTCGACAAACGTTGCCACGCGCTTGCCCGTGTTCTCGTCCTCACCTAATGAACTGACGTCGTAGTCGTTTCCGTAGACCTTCTTGATCACGGCACGGGCCTCGTCGACCCGTCCACGGGATAGCAACCAGCGGGGCGATTCAGGGGTTCCTAGGCGGAAGAGCAGGGTGATGATGGCAAAAATTGCGGGGCTGGCAAGCATCCAGCGCCAGGCGTCCTCGCCCACGTCGCGCATCGCGAACCCGACGGCAAAGGCCGCGGCCGCGCCCACAGCCCAGACCACGAAGGTGGCACCAAGGAGCCGGCCGCGGTGCTTGCGAGGAAGGAATTCGGCCAGCAACGAGGTGGCGATGGGGTAATCGGCGCCAATGGCCACGCCAAGGAGAAAGCGCCAGATGACCAGCTGCCAGACGTCGGTGGAGAAGGCGCTGAGGACGGAAAATACCGCTAGGGCAATGAGGTCCAAAATATACATGGTATGGCGGCCGACCTTGTCGGTCACCCAGCCGAACACCCCGCCGCCGAAGAAAATACCGACGAGACTGGCGGCACCGA
Source organism: Arthrobacter sp. Sr24 (assembly GCF_054511175.1). Classification (NCBI taxonomy): domain Bacteria; kingdom Bacillati; phylum Actinomycetota; class Actinomycetes; order Micrococcales; family Micrococcaceae; genus Arthrobacter; species Arthrobacter sp. Sr24. Next base: position 75,727 of record NZ_JBTNDB010000013.1, read on the forward strand.
CCATGCCGATTTCAGAAATGCTCAAGTCCAAGGCCGGGGTCATGGTTATTAGTGCGATTCCGATGATGGACAGCGCGTATCCGTCGATGAAGGGACCGCCAGAGGAAAAAATGGTCAGCTTCTTGTGGAACCGCGTCAACGGTGCGTCGTCAATGAGGTGAATGGAAGTACTCATTGCTGACCCTTCTCTCTCTAGATGCCCGGAAATTCCGGACGGGATATTGGATTAGTTCCATCATTGGTGACGGGAGTCACTCCAGCAATCAACATCTGTCAACCCTTAGGAGAATGTATTAGACATTTGTATAATATAAGGAGTTAAATGACTCTCTAGAGCCGCGGACCATTGAACTGTCGGCCTGAGGCAGATGAGGGTACGAAATATGGCTATGAATGTCGCTGAACTGCTGTCCGAACCACAGCTTGGACTTGAATTGTTGGCCGGATCGCAGGGACTCAACCATGCCATTACCTGGTCCCACACCTCAGACCTGCCCAACCTATGGGAATGGGTTTCGCCCGGTGTATTGCTGATGACCAACGGGCTCTCAATCCCTGCCGATCCGGCATTGCAGGTCCAATTGGCGCATTCGCTCGTAGAGGCCGGAGCAGTGGCCTTGGCTGTGGGTGAGAAGATGCATGCCCCGGATCTCTCCCCTGATTTCCTTGAGACCTGCAATGCACTTCCGCTTCCCTTAATCTCGGTTCCCTATCCCTTGCCCTTCATGGCAATCTCGCGTTCTATCGCTGAGGCGAACCTGCTGGAGGAGTCCCGGAGGATCAAGCAGACGGCCAGGATCTATGACCTGCTGCGTAAAGCGACCACGCCCGGGGAGACCTGGATCCAACTGATGGGTGATATCCGTGAAGAGGTGAAAGCGAACCTCTACGTGGTCGATGGACGTTGCCTCCATCCTTGGCAACCAGGTGATCCTCCACTTCCCGAGGCACTCGTGGCGCGTGTTCACCTGGCAAATGCTGAAGCTTCGGCCGAAAACAAGCACTTCCTGTGGAGCAGCGAGGGAAAAAACTCCATTCTATTAATGGAGATTCCCACCCATCCGCATGCGTTGCTGGTTGTGCTTCCCAATGCCGAAACAAAGCCGGACGGAGTGGTGCTCCTTCATGTTGCCACGGTCATGGGGTTGGGACTCTCTCGGTCTGCACTTTCAATGGAGAGCCAATATCGTTCAGGGGGAGAATTCCTGGTGCAAGCCTTCGAGGGGCGAATCGGGGCGGCGGAGGCCGCTCGTCGCCTCGAAGAGTTCGGGCTCTCTGCCGATGGCATGCGCATGGTGGCGGTTCCGGACCAGTCCGAGTCGGGATTGCCGGAAGTGCACCGGGCACTGTGGAGACACGGTGTCAACAGCATCTGCGTCATCGGTGAGGGAAAGCTCCATCTGCTGATTTCCGAGCAGTGTCCCGACTCATTGCTTCTGCATGTCTTCGACGCAAAATTTCCGATAGGGCTGAGTTCTACGGTTGGAAACTCCGAGATCCCGCGAGGCCGGCGCGAATCCCTGTGGGCACTCGGCCAGGCTACTTCTAGGGGCGTGCGACACGTCGAGTACTCGGCAGGAGATCCTTGGTACGGACTTGTTGGCCATCGTGACGGTGATGCGCTGATCCAACGTTTGCTGGATCCGTTGATAGAGCACGACCGCGCGCACCAGACCGAATTGATGACCACTTTGAAGGCCTACCTGGAAAACCAGCGTTCGGCCCAAAAGGTCGCGTCACTTCTCTTTGTCCACCGCCAGACGGTAATTTATCGCGTACGCAAGATCAGCGACCTCACCGGATTGAATCTGGCCGAAACTTCTTCCCTCGCCCAACTATGGATGGCCATCCAGGTATTCGAAGCAATAGGGTCCGGGGATCACCTGTGGCACGGATGAGGCGGCTTTGGGTGCGCTCACCGGGGAAACTTTTCTAGCATTCATGTTTTCTAGCATTCATGTACCGCCGACTCAGTTACTGCTCGGGGCATGAAGCGCACGCGCTGCCCTCGCCCTGTCACTGCGGGACCTCCCGGGTCGAAATGGATCTTGGTCCACCCGATCATGCCCCTTATGACGATAATGACCGTCACACTCAGGTTCAGCGATGCCTCGCATGGAAAAGCCCTTGTCCATGCGAGCGCCGCGCTCATCGTCGACCAAGTAGAAGTGCCAGAACATCCGTGTGACTGTTAGTTCAGAATGACGGTCTTTTCACAGCTCAATTTGGCGGCTCTGATATCTTGCCTGCCATGAGTTGGGAGACGCTTCGGTGAGGCAGGGAAGAGGGCCGGCTCTGTATAAGGCAAGAATTGGCCGGTGAATTTATGCGTTGAGGTAACAAAGAGATGGAGATACATCCTTGTCATTCGTATGAACATAGAGTTCTCTTGTGCTCTCTTGAGCGCAGGCGAAATAGAGCAGCCTAAGAGGTCTCTTAAAACGGGGGAAAATTGAAGAAATCACTAGTCTGTCTGGCGGCGGCCGCACTCTTGCTTACAGGTTGTGGGAGCACTGCAGAGAGCGCAACTGCACCGAGCGTAGAACCCGCCGGCGCAGCGCAGACGTCAGCAACAGCCGCAGTCTCGGTCCCAGCGGTAGCCGCAGAGAAATCAGTACGCGGAAACCTCATCAAGAAGTTGGGGGATGGCGCAGGAATCACGGATCAAACTCTGAATAAGGATGTTGCGTCCTTCGTGATCAACTCCATCACCGTCGATGGAGTGTGCACCAACGAACACTCTCAAGCGCCCGTAAACGGGCACATCCTTATCCTCGACGTATCAGTCCAGACTGACGCCGCCTTAGCGGAATCTGTGGTGCCGTCCTTTAGCCTGAACCCCTACAGCTTCAAAACCATTGCTCCCAATGGAACTACCTCCAATGTGGATCTGGCATCCATGGCTACGTATTCCTGCCTTCCGGACGCTGAAGTTCTGCCGTTGGAAATCGGACCGGGGGAGAAGGCGACCGGCAAGGTCGTTCTAGACGCTGAAACAGCCGAAGGTACCCTTGTTTTCAAACCCGGATACGCCAATGTCGGATGGGAATGGGTATACCCGGCTAGCTAGTGACAGCAGGCCATGTCTGGATAGCAATGCTGTGAATGGTGATCCTGTAATAGAGAAACCTCGTCGGGTCGTCTGGCGGGGTTTTTCTTGTTTAGGGGGTTCCGGAACCAAAGTGCGCTCACAGGACTGAAATCCTAAAGAGCAAAGGCGCCTACTTCGCTGTCAATTCAACGATGTAGACGCCTTGCTAATTGGCGGTGACGGTGGGATTTGAACCCACGTCAGGCTCTCACCTGAACAACATTTCGAGTGTTGCACCTTCGGCCGCTCGGACACGTCACCAACGCGTCAACCTTACCGGGTCAAAGCCGTACAACAAAAATGAGCTTCCTCAGCCCCGAACAAATCGTGAATGGATAGGGCAAGATGGCCTCATGGACAGTGCAACGCAGCGTGCCTATAGCTGGCATAAACAAGGTCTCGACGGATCTCTTGCGGGCAGCAACGCCGCGGATGTCTTGGCCACAGGCGGCTGGGCACGCTCCATTGGGGGCGCCAACCCCTACCTGACACTCTTCGCCCGCGCAGGCATCCGCCGTGAGCAAGCTGACGCCGAGGTGGCGGCCCTGCGCATTCATGAACTTCCGACGGCGCGCGGCTGCACCTATGTACTGGGGGAGCGCGACTACCCCTGGGCACTGTCCCTTGGTCAAGACGCGGCCCAGGTGCCGGTGAAAGTGTTAGACAAGCTCGGCGTCGAACGTTTTGAGGTAGATGCGCTGGCAAACAAGACTCTGAAAGTGCTCCAAAGCGCCGGCGGTCCCCTGGATCCGAAACAACTCAAAGACCAGCTCGGTGATGCCGTGCGCAGTCTGGGCGAGGAGGGCAAAAAGAAAGGTGCCTCCACAACGCTGCCCACGGTGCTTGGGCTGCTGCAGGCCGATGGGCGCATCCGCCGCGTGCCCATCAAGGGCCGTCTGAACCAGCAGCGTTACGCCTATGTTGCCTGGGGATTGCCCGTTACGCAGGAAACTCCAGAACAGGCGCGGGCAAAGCTCATGGAAAACTATCTGGGCTGGACCGGCGGAGCTACGCTGAAACAGAGCCAGTGGTTCACCGCGTTTACAGTGGCGCAAACAAAGGCTGCGCTCGCAGCAGTGGGGGCTGTGGAGTCCACAATTGTGGATCCGGCGGGGTTGTGGATGCTGCCTTCGGATATCGACGCGGCCGCTGCGTTTACCGTCCCAACGGAGGAACAAATCCAGCTGCTGGCCGGAACGGACTCCTTGTTTCTTTTGCGTCGCAATGTTGCCGACGCGCTCGATGCGGCGGATCAGGCATCGCCACTTCTCAACGATGGGAATGGGTTGCAGCCGGATCTGCCGGATCATCCCATCGTTGATCGGGGCCAGATCATTGGGCTGTGGCAATACGATCCCGGCCAGGAACGCATTGCCCACTGGACATTCAAAACACCTACGGCCGCCGTCAAGCAGCGCATCGCGGAGGTTGAGGCATTCATCCGCGAGGACCTAGGAGATTTCCGTTCCTACAGTTTGGATTCCCCCGCCAGCCGACAGAAAAGGATCGACGCCCTCAACGCAGCAGCAGGCTACGGAAAGCGAGTTTGACCATGCGCAAAATGTGTTCGCGGGTTTCGGGGGTATCTGCGGCAGTGCTGGTCACGGGGGCGTCCGTCACTGGCTGTTCGGGGCCGCGTGGGACGGCGCCGACGGGCTCGGGCTGCATGCCGCCGCCGTTCTCACTGAGCGCCGTCGCTGCCAAGCCCGGCGACAGCCTCACCGTTCAGGCCAAGGATGCCACCTGCGATCCGCGGTACGGGGACACCGCCCAAATACACATTGAGGTCTTGGATTCCTCGGGAACCAAAACTCTGGAGCTCCAAGCCCCCATGAACGACGCCGGCGCGTTCAGTTCCGAGCTCGTCATCCCCGAAACTGCCGTCCCCGGCCAAGCAATGGTCTCGGCTTACCCTTACAACGTGGACTGGTGCGATGACACCGGAACGAACAACCGCGTAGGTGCACCAGAGAGTTCGGGGGCGCTAGAAATCCAGCGGATCTCATGCGTTATGCCGTCACAGCCGCTGGCTGCCGAAGAAATCTTTCAGGAGCGCGGCGCATTCCTCCTCGCGCACACCGGGGAAGACTTCCACCCAATGGTTGAGTCGGCGTTCGCGCAGCACGTCAAAGACTGATCCTGCGGCTCCTGCTTTCTCGTCCCAAGCACCGAAAACCACCTTGGGAATACGTGCCAGCACAATGGCTCCAGCGCACATGGTGCAAGGCTCTAAGGTGACCACAAGCGTGCAATTGCTCAGCCGCCATTCGCCCAATTTCGCGGCAGCTTCGCGGATCGCTACGACTTCTGCGTGCGCTGTGGGATCCCCATGTGCTTCACGCTCATTACGCCCCAAACCGAGAACTTCACCGTCCGGTCCAAGCACGACTGCGCCGATCGGCACATCCGCCGTCGTCAGGGCTTGCTGTGCCTGTGCAAGGGCAATACCCATCCACTGGGCATGTAAGGCCGTGGTAGTGGTCTCGATTCTAGGTAAATTTGAGGAATTGGACACGGCTCAATGGTAGCTTTTATTCATGCGCGTATTCGTTGCGGATCATCCGCTTATTGCCCACAAATTGACCGTTCTGCGGGACAAGAACACTCCGTCACCGGTTTTTCGTCAGCTGACTGAAGAACTCGTCACGCTGCTGGCCTATGAAGCAACACGTGAAGTACGCGTGGAGCCGGTCAACATCGAGACGCCTGTGACCAGTGCTGTTGGCACCGGTTTGGTGAAGCCGACGCCGCTGGTGGTGCCGATTCTGCGCGCCGGTCTGGGCATGCTCGAAGGTATGACCCGCCTTCTACCCACGGCTGAAGTTGGCTTCTTGGGTATGGCCCGCAATGAGGAAACTCTCGAGGCCATCACCTACGCCGAGCGTCTTCCTGAAGACCTGACCGGCCGTCAGGTGTACGTTTTGGACCCGATGCTGGCCACCGGCTCAACGCTCATTGAGGCGTTCAAGTTCCTGTTCGATCGCGGCGCAGCGGACATCACCTGCATTTGCTTGCTGGCAGCCCCCGAAGGCCTCGCCAAGCTCGAAGCAGCCCACGGCGGACGCGATAACGTTCACGTAGTTTTGGCCTCCATCGACGAAGGCCTTGACGAGAACGCATACATTGTTCCGGGTCTCGGCGACGCCGGCGACCGACTCTACGGCGTCGTGGACTAAACCAACTTTTGAAAAATGCCACCGTTTGACGTCATTGCCAGGGTTTGAACTATGGCAATAACGTCAAAGGGTGGCATTTTGCGTAAGCGGCGGGCCCGGTAGCTGCGTTAGTACCAACCCACGGATTCGGAGTGGCCCCAGGCGCCGCAGGGGGATCCGTAACGGCCCTCAATGTAGCCCAGGCCCCAAAGGATCTGGGTTTCATAGTTGGTGGCCCAGTCGGATCCGACGCTTTCCATTTTGTTGGCTGGCAACGACTGGACGATCCCGTAGGCGCCGCTGGAGGCGTTCTCGGCCGTGGTGCGCCAGTTGGATTCGCGCTCCCAGAGTAGGTTCAGGCAGTTCATCTGGTCTGCACCCCAACCGTGGGAACCTAGCTGGCTGGCCGCGAAAGCCTTCGCTGCGGCGGGGTTATCCACGGCAACGGGGTGGGTCAGCGGGGCTGCATCCGGGCTCGCCACGGGCGTGACCGCATCGGCTTCAGGTTTCACCGTAGCTGTGGAAGCTGTGGAAGCTGTGGCTGCGGGGGAAGGCTTGGAGCTGACGCTGATCCCGGAGAAGCTAATGGCTGCGTCCGACGGTGCCGAGACAACAGCAGGCGTACCCTGATCAATGGCTGCGACCAGATTGCTCGTGTCGGTGGCACCTGCCACAGGGTTCAGGGTGTCCGAAGCCACCGATCCGGCAGCCATCAGAGCGCCGACAACGGCTACAGCAGCCATGCATTTGGCGGTGGTGGTGACGGCAGCAACGCCGCGCGGTGTGGCTGCATGACTCCGGGCATTATCTTTGTGAGCGGTAGCCAGGTCGCGACATGAGGGCCGGTTTGCTGGTTCTGCGCGACGACGGCCGCGCTGGGGTGCTGCAGACATGTGGGGTGCCTCTCTACGCCTGCGAGGTGAGCTGTCGGGAACGGACTAGAGAATCCGGCCACGCATCCTCGAGAGGCAGAATTCACTGCCTGTTGACGTTGCGCTGGCTTAACCCCAAGGGCTTCCATAATGGGAAGGCCCAGAAAGATTGGGTCCCCCGTCTCTGCCATGGATCTTGAGGGAAATGGGTGGCGGCAGAGCTCGGCGAACCATCCATTAATGCCAGAACCGGTAATGATTCAAGAGGCACTCTAGCGAGAGTAACCGAACCGAAACCATATGTCACATTTTGGTAACGAGCATTGTAGTAGGCAACTTTATTGGCTGGTGCTAGCGCGAGTGACCAGTATGACATTTACTTAGCACTGCTAACGATCTAGGGTTTGAAGCAGAAGATACGAAACTTGTGTAGCTAGGTAGCTGAGCATCCATGACTGAACATTCCACCCAACCGGCCGCTGCAGATGTCACGGCAGGTACCGGCGCCCCAAATTCCGCCGCTCAAGATCCGGGCTACTTAGCCGCGGAACTGCGAGTGGCCATCATGCGAACTTCCAGGCGGCTCCGGGCCGAAGCGGCGACGGGGGAATTGAGTCCAGGCAGATATTCGGTTCTGGCGGGGTTGGGGGAGGGGCCCCGGACGGTGGGTCAGCTGGCTTCGCGGGAACAAATTCAGGCGCCGTCCATGACTCGGATCGTCAATGACCTCGTGGCAGTTGATTTCGTCAGCAGGAGTGAAAACCCCCAGGACAAGCGCCAAGTGCTGATCAGTATTACCCTTGCCGGCAGTGCGGCCCTTGACTACGCCCGGTCGTTGCGCACTGCGTGGCTGGCGCAACGAGTTGCTGCACTCACGCCACAGGAACGGAACACGCTCCACGAGGCGGCCTTGATCCTGCAGGAGATGAGCGCCTAATGAGTTCAATGTTTAGAGCGCTCAAGGTGCGCAACTACAGGCTCTGGGTGACCGGTGCATTGGTCTCCAATATCGGTACGTGGATGCAGCGCGTGGCCCAAGACTGGTTGGTCTTGACGGTCTTGACCAATAACTCAGGAACGGCCGCGGGCATCACGACGGGCCTGCAATTTCTGCCCATTATTTTCATAGGCCCATACGCCGGACTCTTGGGAGACCGGGTTAACAAACGAAAACTGTTGCTGATCACCCAGTCGGCCATGGGAATCTGTGCGCTTTTGTTGGGAATCTTGGTGGTCACAGGGTCTGTACAACTGTGGCATGTTTATGCACTAGCGCTTCTCCTGGGAGTTGCCAGCGCCTTTGACGCTCCGTCGCGGCAGGCGTTTGTCTCGGAAGTGGTCGCTAAAGAAGACGTGCCCAACGCCGTCGCACTTAATAGCGCTTCCTTTAACCTGGCCCGGCTGGCTGGCCCCGGTGTTGCCGGGCTGGTGATCGCACTGGTTGGCACGGGACCGGCCTTCCTGATCAACGCCGCCAGCTTTGCGGCAGTCATTTTCTCCCTGTGGCGGATGCGGGCCGATCAGCTCGTCCCGGCGGTGCATGTGCCCCGCGCCAAGGGGCAGATTCGTGAAGGGCTGGTGTACATTCGGCAGCGGCCCGATCTGCTCATGATCATGGTTCTGGTGTTCGTAGTGGGCACCTTTGGTATGAACTTCCAGATCACTAACGCGCTCATGGCCACCACCGTATTTGATTTGGGGCCGGGGGAGTACGGGCTGCTGGGCTCTGTTATGGCGATTGGCACGTTGGGGGCGGCGTTGTTGGCTGCCCGCCGCAAGAACACACGGATGCTGTACATCATTGGCGGCGCCCTTGGCTTCGGGATCACCGTGGCGGTGGCTGCCTTCATGCCGAGCTACGTCCTTTATGCAATTGCTCTAGTGCCCGTGGGGCTCGCCTCGCTCACGTTCATGAATGCCTGCAACACCACCATTCAATTATCCACCGATGCGGCCATGCGGGGACGGGTACTTGCTGTCTACATGGTTGTTTTGCAGGGCGGGACGCCGATTGGTGCTCCGCTGGTGGGCTGGATTGCCACTGAATTTGGGGCGCGCTGGTCCTTGGGGCTGGCAGCGGTTGTTGCCCTCGTTGCGGGCTTGGCTGCTTTGATCCTGATGAATCGGCGCAATAACGTCAGGCTGCGGGACCAGATTAAGGGCCTGCGCCCGCATTGGCCCGTGCTGGGCCTGCGCCGTACCGCCGGATAGCCGGCCTGGGGCTGCCGGATCAGGGGGCGGCGGGTGTGTGCCGGCCCGCGTGGGACCGGCGCTTCAACTGCTGGCCTACATGTCTCTATTCCTCACTGGTTCGTAAACTTCTGTTCACCTAGCGTCAAACTCTGGGAGGAAGCTGCGTTCAGGGAGTGACTTGCGGGAGATGTTTAGAACGTGCTTTAAGAGCGAGAAAACTATTTTGCCAAAAATGATCAAAATGACGAATTAAACAATGCTTATCAGCGCATGTACAAGTAATAATTTGGCCAATCCCGTTATTTCCTCCGAAAATGAGAGCAAAGCAACAATATTAGCTTGCTCACAAATTGGATCACAATCTCACATGCTGGACGTATCGGGCCTTTGTTACTTGCAAGTTCGCTTTGTTACGTAGGACACTGGCAAGTGTGAACACCCACTCAGTAAGTTCTGCACCCACAGCAAGTATCCGTCTAGGAGACACCGGACGGTTCATGCGTGGTTGTCGAATGCAGGCCTAACTCACAGCCTTTATCGCCGCACAGAGCAATCATTGCAAACATCTGCCGATAGCAGCACCGCAGATGACATGTGAAGCAATGTACGGCTTAGCAGGCATAAGTCTTGGCCCTTGGGTCGGCCTTGGAATACAAGGCAACATGGTTCTGGAGGGGCAGAACCATTAGGAAGCATTCGCGCCGTAGTCACACGGCCATACACCTAGGTAGTTCAATGTCAGTAGCATCTGGTTACGTCCACATCTCAGTTCGCAATGCCGCCAAAGCTGTTGCTCGCAACACCGGCCAGGGATCTTCAACTCGCAGCGCACAGCCCGAACACCTCGGATTCCGTTCCGACACAGGCAACGCCGCGGCTCGTCTGCGCGCAGTTCCGGCCACAGACAGCAACCCCATGACGGCTCCCACGCCCGTGATTGCAGGGGCCGGCTCGGATAGCCTCCGTGGCGTCAGTCCCGATAATGTGGCCCGCGGGTTCGTGCTTTACGTGGGCGTGGATGAGGACACTGCGGCAGCTGCCGGAACCTCACTTGCCAAGCTTGCTCAAGACATTCGGACGTATGCCCAGGGTCTAGTGCCGCAGGCGCAGAGCTATGCTGCAGTGGCGATTGCTCCCTCAGATGCAGTGGGAACCGCGCTGGATGTAGTCCGCTCCACCTTCGGAGACCCCACAGTGGCCAGCCGCCAGCGCGCCGAAGCCGTCCGCATTCCCCCCGCCGAACAGCGCCCCACCGGCGTGCTGATCGATCTTGCCCGTCGTGAAGTCCACCTCGACGGCGACACCTTGAATCTCACCTTCAAGGAGTTCGAACTGTTGAACTACCTCGTGGAAAACGGCACCCGCACCGTGGGCCGCGACGAACTCCTCGAAGGTCTCTGGTCCAACGCTGACGAAGTTCCGAACGAGCGCACCATTGACGTACACATTCGCCGACTGCGCTCGAAGCTAGGCCGCCTCGCCAACACCGTGCGCACCGTCCGTGGCGAAGGTTACCGCTTCTACGAGCACCCCGAAGTAGTGGTTTGGGCCGCCCCGGAATACTCCATCTGATTTTCATGTACGACGGCGTTCTGCTCACCCAGGTGGGCCGGGCGCCGTCGTACTGCTTTAACTGTCACTAAACTGAGTGAATGAGCGAACACCACATTAAACGGCTGATCTTGATGCGTCATTCCAAGGCGGCCTTTCCGCTGAACGTGGAAGACCATGACCGGCCCCTGGCACAGCGCGGGCACCACGAGGCGCCGTTGGCGGGCCAGTGGATGGTGGAGAACGCAGTGGTGCCCGATTTCATCCTGGTCTCATCGGCGCTGCGAACCCGGCAAACCTGCACATGGGTGTGCCAGCAGCTGGCCGATGAGGCGCCCACTCCTAAGCTGGAGCAGGCACTGTATCTGGCGGGGGCGACGTCTATGCTTTCGGTCATCAATCACGTTCCGGAGACCGTCAGGACGCTCCTGGTGATCACGCATATGCCGGGGGTGCAGCAGTTAGCGCTGCGGCTGGCTTCGCGGGACTCTGATCAAGATGCCTATATGGATTTGGCGTCGGGGTTCCCCACGAGCGCTTTTGCCGTGTTCGAGCACAGCAGCGACTGGGCCAGCCTGGACGGACAAGATGCCCTGCTGCAGAATTTTGTGGTGCCCCGGCCGTAGGTGAGCTGTACTACTACGCTTCGATCTCCGGCATCAGCGTCTTCAGGGTCCAGGTTTTTTTCTTGGTGACGGCAGCCCAGGCCAGGAGCAGCCCCAGCACCATATAGCCCAACAATCCCAGGACAATGGGCAGTAGTGGGGCAAGGTCGGCGCCATAGATCAGGTGCCGCATGCCTTCAACCACATGCCCCATGGGCAGGATCTGGTGCGTGATGTGCAGTGGTTCCGGGGTGGTTTGCCACGGGAACGTGCCGCCTGAGGACACCAGTTGAAGGACCAGCAAGATCAGCACCACGAACTTCCCTGGCGTTCCCATGAGTGCCACAATGCCCTGAATGAGGGCCGTGAACGCTAGGGATGCGAGCAGGAGCAAGCCCAGTGTCAGCCATGGATGGCTCGGTTCTAGGCCCAGGCCAAACTTCACCACCGCGTAGAGCAGCAGGGCTTGCGTTGTGGAAACAGCCGCGAACGGCAACCAGCCGCCCAACGCAATCTTCCACGATGGAGCGTTGGAGGCCAACGCCCGAACCGTCAGCGGACGCATGGCCTGCACCAGCATGAACGCACCAATCCACAGGGCCAAGACCAGGAAGAACGGGGCCAAGCCTGAGCCGTAGTTGGCGGCCTGCGCTTGGGAGACCGAATCGACGCGGATGGGATCGGCAATGACCCCTGCCGCGTTCTGCTTGTCCTTGTCATTGGGATCCGGAATGGACCCCGCGCCGTTGCGCAGCTGCGTGGCGAGTTCGCCGGCTCCGGTGGAGAGTTTGCCGGAGCCGGTCTTTAGATCGCTAACGCCGGTGTCGAGTTTTGTAGCGCCCGCAGCCAGTTGGGTGGCGCCGTCCAAGGCTGCGGTTTGACCGTCGGCAAGGGTTCCCGCCCCGGTGGCGAGCTCGCTGGAACCGGACGTGGCCTGTGAAATCGCCCCAGTCAGCTTCGGCGTGGCAGCTGCGAGTTTTGAAGCCCCAGCAGCAAGATCGGCAGACCCGGTGGCCAGTTTTTGGATGTCGGCGGTATCGGCAGCGAGCTGATCCTTGAGCTCGGTGATGGACGGGCTCGCGGCCTTGGCTTTCAATGAATCGTTAATTTCTATGGACTGTTCGGGGGTGATGACCCCATCGCTCACGAGCTGTGCGAGCTTGTCATTGATGGCCGCAGTGACAGCGCCATCAAGTTTTTCGGCGGTTCCGGCGGCGTTCTGAACCTTCGTGTTCAGGGCGGCATTTCCGGCTGCGACGGCGGCAGCACCATCGGAGAGTGCTTTAGTGTCATCGGGCAGCGTAGCGGTTTGAGTCTCTAACTGTCCAAGCCCTTTCTCCAGGGCGACGGCACCAGCCTGCAACTTCTTGGCCCCGGTGACCAGCTGCGTCTGCCCAGTCACCAGCGAATCGGCGCCCGTCAGCAGATCAGAACTGCCGGTTTTTAGCGTCCCTACCCCGGTGTCAAGGGTCGCGGCGCCATCCGCTAACTGTTTCGCGCCGTCGGCCGCCTTCACCAGCTGGGCGTGAATGGTGCCGTACCCGGTCAGCAACGAATTGGCGGTTTGCTCACCCACCTGCTGCGCCACAGAGTCATGGACTTGCGTGGCCACCTTGTCCACGATCGAGGTCAGCAAATAGTTGTTGGCATCGTTGGTGGTCACGCTCATCATGGCTTGAGTGGCCGAATCAAAATTCTCCGGCGAGACCAGATTTGCCGAAAAATCTTTGGGGATGGTCAGCGCGAACGCGAATTCCCCGCTCCGTACCCCGTTTTGGGCATCTTCAGCGTTCTCCACGAGCTGCCAATCGAACTTGTGCCCCTCCACGAGAGAATCCGCCACATCCTTCCCGGCCGTCAGTTCCTTGCCTTCCTTGGTGGTGGCGCCCTCGTCCTGAACCACCACGGCGGCCTTGAGCTGATCGAGGTTGCCGTACGGATCCCAGTTCGCGTACAGATACACGGCGCCATAGAGCAGCGGCACCATGACCAGCGCAATGATGGTCAGCTTCGGCAGGATCCCGCCGGTCATGCGTTTGAGCTCGGATAGGGCCAGGCGGAACACTGTCATGGCTTTTCCTCGGTCGTGATTTCGGTTTCGGATGCGGTAGCCAGGGGTGCTTTCCTGAGCTCTTCCGTGTCTGGATGTTCGACGCCGGATGGCTCAGCTGCCGCTTCGGGGAGCGCGCCGGTTGTGGTTTCTGCTGCGGGATCCCCGGCTGCGTCGGAAGCGGCGGCGTCGGTAGCGGCGGCAGGAGGTTGATCGGCGTCGTGCTTTGTGGTGCTGTGTTCGAAAAGTTCCTGGGAGGCGGCATTGCCAGCGATTGTGCTGGGTCCGTCCCACTCATCCGGGAGGCGAGCCACCACACCAATCACCAGCAACGGGCGGGGCGGGGAATCGGTGTGAGCATCGGGGCCGCGGCCAAGTTCACCAGCCGCGGCGGCCTCCAGTAGAGGTAGCCAGGCGGAGACATCTGCTGTGTGGCGGTCGGGGGAATCAATGACCAGCAGCTCCACATCGCGGTTGGCTAGGGCTAGTTCCAGCTGGAGGTGCAAGAGCCGATGGGGTTCCAGCTCTTCGATCCACTGGTCGAGGATGTCGCGGAATCCGTGGTTGACAAGCCATGCTGTAGGGCGGGTGCGATCGCGGAACCTTAGCGGCACCAGGGCCAGATCCTCTGAAGTCAGGGACCGGGTGGTGAGGTGGTGTTCAGGGGCGTTTACATCCGGTGAATCGACCAGTGCGCTGCGTCGGCGAAGAGCGGCCATGGAGGAGTCGTGGCCCAGCACCACTGATCCGCTGGAGGGCTTCATACGCCCGGTCAATGTCAGTGCCAGGGCAGTGCGACGTTCCTGCCCATCAGCCTGAATGAGTAACAGTTCTCCGCGCTGTGCCAGCGCTGTGGTGGCGGGCAACAGGGTGTGATGTCTCCCTGCAACGTGTAACTGATGGGCAGTGAGCATAGAGTGCTCCTTCGAAGCGGGGCTGACAGGAATAAAATACCAGAACTGACTGGTCAGTACAAAGAAAAGTGGTAAGGCTCATCCTCGCTTGGCCGGATTCTTCCGTGCTGAGGGCCCAAAGCTGAGGGCCCAAAAAAATCGAGTGGGCAGTAGATGTTGATGTTTTTGGGAAACATCAACATCTACTGCCCACTCGATTTTGTGGTGCGGCGCAATTAGCTCGCGCGGGCGATTGCGGGCGATTGCAGGCGATTGGAAATGAGCGCTAGGCGTCCAAGGCAGCCTTGAACCAGCTGGTGATGGTGGAGGGATGCGTGATGGCGGTGCCAACGACCACGGCGAAGGCGCCGGCGTCGAGCGCTGCCCGTGCCTGCGCGGGGGAGTGGATGCGGCCTTCGGCAATGAGCGGCTTGCCCAAGTTAGCGGCAGCGATCTGCGCGATGAGCTCCAAATCGGGGCCTTCTGTCTTGGGACGTTCGCCCGAATAACCAGCCAAGGTGGTGCCGATCAGATCGGCACCGGCCTCCGCGGCAGCAACGGCGTCCTCGAAGGATCCGCAGTCAGCCATGACCAAGGAATTGGAGTTGGCGTGGACCCCGGCAATGGTTTCGGCCAAGGTGAGGCCGTCCGGGCGGGGTCGGCGGGTGCCGTCAATTGCCACAATGTGAGCTCCGGCGTTGGCACAGGCCAGTGCGTGGCGCAATGTGGGGGTGATGAAGACGCCGTCGTGGCCGTCCTTCCACAGCCCGATGACGGGAACCTCCACGGCGGCGCGAGCAAATTGGATGTCGGCAATGCCCTGGACACGGATGGCTGCAGCACCGCCCACTACGGCCGAGGCGGCAATCTGAGCCATGGTGCGCGGATCGCGCATGGCCTCACCCGGGTAAGCCTGGGCGGACACCACAAGCTGTCCCTTCAGCGCATCAAAGTTGGTCATTTTCAGTGTCATAAGTGACTCCTAGGAGAGGGAGAACGTGTTTAGTGGTCTAGGACTAAGGAAGCTGCGCCCACAATGGCGGCCGTGTTGCCCAAGCTGGCCCGCACCACCGGAACAGCAGCGAGGGGGGCCAGCAGTTGCGCACGCAGCGCCGCCTCCATGGCATCCCACCACAGTTCGCCGGAGTCGGCCAATCCTCCGGACACCACCACCACAGCAGGGTCCAGAATGTTGATGAGTCCACCTAATGCCTGGCCAGCAGCAGCGGCAGCGATAGCGATCACAGACAAGGCTAGATCGTCACCTGCCCGCGCCGAGTCAAACACTGCACGGGTGTCAGGCAAAGCGGCGCTGCCGCCGCTGCGCAGGTAGGCCGCGTGGATGGCGGGGCCGGAAGCGATGGCTTCCACGTGGCCTTCGTGGCCGCACGAACACGGTAGCGGAATGCCGCGATGAACAGCTAGCGGGGAAGCGAAATGCCCCACATGGCCACCCACAAAGTGGGCGCCGAGCACAGGCTGGCCGTTGATGACAAAGCTGCCGCCCACACCGGTACCAAAGGCCACCATGAGGGAGGTAGCGGCGCCCTGGCCCGCACCATGCCACGCCTCCCCGAGCGCGTGGGCGTGGACATCATTGACGACGGCGGACGGTAGTCCCAGCCGCGCCGTCAGCCCTGCGGTGATGGCGGTTCCGCTCCAGCCCAGAATGGCGTCCGTGGCTGAAATGACGGTGCCTTCGGCGGCATTGATGACCCCGGCAGAGCCAACGCCCACGGCCTCAACGATGGCACCCTGGGCGGCGGCGCGTTCCTGGAGGGAGCGGATCAGAGCTGCTGTGGCGTCCAGAATGGCCTCGCCGCCGTCGCGGTTTAGAGTAGGAATTTGCTCCGTGAGCAACACTGAGCCATCCGCTGCCACTACTCCGGCAGCGGTTTTGGTTCCGCCCAGGTCAACACCAACTACGTACCGCATGAAAGATCCTTATAAATGTCAAAATCAGGCAAAAAAGAATGCCCCTCGGGTGTGTGGGGCCGCAGTTGGGACCACACACCCAAGGGGAACAAGACAAAACAAACCAAAGAAACCGGGCGGGGAGAGGAGG
>NZ_JBTNDB010000014.1:0-91669 GCF_054511175.1 Arthrobacter sp. Sr24
TTGCCCAGACACGCCAGTGTCCCTCCCCCTGTGGAGAAGAGTCCCCCTCCCGCCGTCGTGCTGCGTGCGGGACCTAACGCAGGCGCATGGTGACCAGGCTGCCCCCTGTCTCTGCCAAGGCGTTGGTGAGCGCGGCAAGTGTCTTCCCGCTGATTGCCACATCGGAGGCCATCGGGGCTGGGAGCACGGTGGTCACCTTGCCGTTCTTAAGGAGGCTGACACCGCTGCCGAATAGCTGGGAGACGTAGACCCTATTGTTTAGGTCCACGGCAATGCCTGTCGGTGCTGACAGTCCTTGGGCCAGCAGTTGCGTGGTGCCACTGTGCAGGTTCATGCGGTATGCCTTGCCCGCGCCTAGATTCTCCCCAGGAACGCCCGGGAGCACCGTGTAGTACAGCCATTGGCCCTTGATTTCAATATCGGTGGGAACCGGCTGGGCCCAGTACGTCAGACCCAGCATGCAGTCCGGGATAACCATGCCCATTTCGGCGCCCAAGGCCACCACGGCGGCGTCAATGACGATGGGCTCAGCTGGCAAAGCTTTCACCAACTTAACCTGCCCCTTGTTGTTGACGTGCAGGATAGCGTTAGCTCCGGCGTCGCCCACGTAGACTCCGCTGGCAACCGGCACCGAGGAGTATGGGTGGGAGAAAAGCTCGCCTAGTTGCTGGAGGTAGGGAGCCTGGGCCAGGCATGCAGCCGAGGCGTTTCGAACACCGTAAACGGTGTTGCCATCAGGATTGTAAGCTCCTTCAAAGACGCTCAGGTCCACAATCTGGGTGCTGTTTCCCCGCTTGTCGAGTTTCATGAGGCGGGCCGGGAGTAATTCTCCACCCGGTTCAGGGCCGGCGCCTTGATCGTTGTTGAAGTAGTAGGTGCTTCCGTGGCGGTAGGACACACCAGCAATTTCCTGCCCCGGGGCGCTGACCAAAACGCTCTTGACGCCCTTGGCAGAGATGCTGGTGAGCTGACCGGCGAATGATTCAGCGACCAGGTAGCTGCCGCGGGGACCGAAAGCGATCCTCAGTGGGCTGATGAGCTGGGAGGCCACCTCGTTGACGGGGGAGGGCTGGCCTGAGCCGTGGTGCCCGCCAGCATGGTTGCCGCGGTGGGTGCCGGGGTAGTGCTCGGAGTTGTTTCCGGAGTGGGCCAGTGCTGGCCCAGCTGTCATGGACATCGCAAATACGCAGGCGGCTGCAATAGCCACAAATCTTGACCTCATAATTAACCCTTGGAAAGGGCCCTGTGATGAAGGGCTGGAGGAAAAACAGGTGCCGTGGCCATGAATGATTCATGGACCCACAACTTATCGGCCTACTAAGGCGAACCGGATCTCTGCCCCCAGCGTCATCATTCCACTTAGCTCAACGGGCCACCGTGGGCCCACCATGAGTCTCTCAACCCTAAATCTCAGGCGCTGAGACGGTCAACAAAGAGTTTTTGCGCTCCTTTAGATCGATGCCAACGACCATAGGGCGCCTTCGGCGATGGAGGCGCCCTATGGTCGAGCTGAACTGGTCGAGTTGGCTGGGAGTGTAGCTACTTACCCGACGTGATGGGGTTCTCCTCGTACTCATTATCGGAGTATTTTTCGTAGTGGTATGAAGTGCTGGAGTAGCTGGCCGAAGTCACGGCGTCGCTGGCCGGGGCCAAAAAGACGCTGCACCAGCTCCTGGTGGAACCGATCATGTAGCTGAAGGTCTCGTCCTTGCCTTCGGTTTCATAGGAACCGGACTTGCAGTCGCCCAATGTGCCGAACACGATCAGTTTCTGGGCCTTGGTGCCATTTTTAGGGTGGGCATCCAAGTAGGCATCAGACATGCCAGCACTCGGCTAGCTCAGCAGGATCGCCCGGGACGATCTTAGTGACCGTGGTGTCAAAGGTGGCTTCCTTATACTCCTCGTCACCCTGATTGCCGGAGTTACTGCGAGTCTTGGCGCTTCTGGGAGTCCTCGCCACCGCGCTCGGCGATAGCGGCGTCCTTGGCGGATGATCCTGAGCTTGGCTGGACGTTGCTTTCGACCGGTTCCGGTGGTGTGCCCGTGCCGCCCAGGCAATCAGTCAGGGCCATGATTCTTCGTCTTGAGTGGGGCTATGAGTGATGTGGTGCGCAGTTTCCACCGCAATTACTAACACGAATAGCGTATCCAGCGGGGTGCGGTCCGCGCGATGGGGACAACTCACCAGGCGGGGCACCACCCCAGAGGAGGGCGCAGAGCGGATATACTTCAAAGCGTGCTTTCTGGACTGGTAATTGTAGATAAACCGCAGGGATGGACCAGCCACGATGTGGTTGGCCGGATGCGAAGGCTTGCAGGGACCCGAAAAGTGGGCCATGCGGGCACCCTGGACCCCATGGCTACGGGAGTTTTGGTGGTGGGCGTCAATAAAGCGACCCGCCTGCTGACGTATATCGTGGGAACCTCCAAAACTTACGAAGCCACCATCAGGCTCGGGGTTGCCACCGTCACCGACGACGCCGAAGGTGAGCTTACCCACACAACCTCCGCCCACGCCGTCACCGACGAAGCCATCGAGGCTGGTATTGCGCCACTGCGCGGGCCCATTGAGCAGGTTCCCAGCAGTGTCAGCGCCATCAAGGTCAACGGCGAGCGAGCCTACGCCCGGGTGCGTTCTGGAGAAGACGTCAAGCTGGCCGCCCGCCCCGTGACCATTCACGAATTCAAGATCCTTGATATCCGCCGCGGTAACCATGAGACGGACGACGGCGGTGTCTGGGTTGACGTGGACGTCACCGTGAGCTGTTCCTCGGGTACCTATATCCGCGCCCTGGCTAGGGATTTGGGAAACAGCCTCGGAGTGGGCGGACACTTGACTGCTCTACGCCGCAGCGCGGTGGGACCGTACACTTTAGATGCGGCGCGCACGCTGGAAGAACTTGCTGATGATCTGCGCATCCTGGACATTGCCGACGCAGCGCGGGCTCTCATGCCCGAACGTGAACTCACAGCGGAGGAAGCCAAGGAGTTGTCCTTTGGTCGGCGCATCCCTGCCAGTGCCGAAGGCTTACACACCGTCGCCGCACCGGCCGCCGCGTTCGCACCCGATGGAACCTTGATTGCCCTGTTGGCGGATGCCGGCAAATATGCCAAGCCTGTCTTAGTCTTCCCGCCGGATCCCGTACCGGCCCAAGCAGAAGCGGCAGCTACTCCAGACGCCGCCCCGGAGCCGAACAAATGACCTTGGACCCGTGGCTGATTAGTGGCATGGTGGTGGGCCTGCTCTCCACCATCGTGTGCATCGTCGCTGCGGTGATGAAGAAGAAGCCGAACGATGTCACGTTACTGGCTCTGGCCGCCGTCGAACTCTTCATTATTATTTATGCCATCGCAGCAGCTGTGCGCCTGTTCAGCGGAGAATCGCTGGCCGGTGCAGGCTGGGAATTCTGGGGCTATGTCTTCACGGTGGCCATGCTGCCGGTGGCCGCCTTCTATTGGGCCATGGTGGAGCGCACCCATTGGTCCAACTACGTTATGGGCGCCGTGGGCATCACCTCGGTGGTCATGCTGGCCCGCATGGGACAGATTTGGTACGGGACTTCCGTCCCCGCGCAGGCACTTAACCCCCTCTTAGGACTATGACTATGCGCCTCACCGGCAACACCAGCAATACCGGCTACACCAGCAATACCGGCAACACAGCCGAGACTTCTGAGCAGATTCCGCACGGACGAACTTCCGGTCCGGGCCGGCTGCTGATCGCGGTGTACGGAATTTTTGCCCTCTCAGCCACGGCCAGGGCAAGCTTTCAGATCGCGACAGCTTTCGCCGATGCCCCGTTGGCCTACTCACTCTCGGCCTTTGCCGCAGTGGTGTACATCGTGGCGACCATCTCCCTGGCTAAGCCCGGTGCCACCTGGGCCAAGATTGCCACGATCTCCATCTGCGTTGAATTGATCGGTGTGTTGGTGGTGGGTGCTTTGAGTTTCCTGGACCCAGCCGACTTTGAGCATGCCAGCGTCTGGAGCAAGTTTGGTCAGGGCTATGGCTACATCCCACTGTTGCTGCCCATCATCGGATTGATCTGGCTTTACCGCAACCGCGATGTGAAGTGAGGTCACGCGAAAGTGTGGCTACCGATCCCGTCCTGAGCGATGGCATTACTACGCTGCGCCGCTTTCATGCCGCAGATGCTGACGCTTTTGCAGCGATCCACCGGGATCCGCTGAACATCCAATGGACCGGGTCCGTGCCCACCATGGACCGGGCTGAGGCCCTTGGATTTATTGACGGGCACATTGCGGAGGGCTGGGAAGCGGGCACCAACCTACGCTTCGCCATTGTTGAGCTTCGTCAAGGAACCCCTCAGGTGGTGGGTACCTTGAGCCTGCAGGACATCCTGTCTACTGCACGTGGCGGAGCGGCCCACGTAGGCATCAAGATGTTGCCAGCAGGCCGCGGTACCACAACGGCGCAGCGAGCCATGGAATTGTTGTGTGGTTACGCCTTCGGAAATCTTGGACTCAGCCATTTGCATTGGGCCTGCACAGCAGGGAACCGGGGGAGCACCTCATTGGCGCATCGCAGCGGGTTTACCTTGGCTGCCCAGATCCCCGGCTACGGTCAGGTCGGTGGCGAAGTGGCCGACGGTCTGGTTTATACCCAGAGTGCTGAGTCCTGGAACCAGCGAGAACTGCGCCTTGAGCGCGAGCCGGAACTGGACCCGGCACCCGTGGTCCCGGTGCTGGCGGGTGGAAAAGTGGTGTTGCGTGCCCTGACCTTGGCCGATGCGCCGGCGTTGGTGGAGAACTGCCGCGATGTGGATGCCGTGCGGTGGACCACTGTCCCACTGAACTACTCCCTAGAGCACGCCGAATATTTCATCAACAACATCACCGTTGATGGCTGGCTCACGGGCCGTACGCTGACCTTCGCTGTTGCCGACACAGCTACCGATCAGTTACTTGGCACCATTGATTTGCAATGCCAGAACCCCGGCGTGGCCTCCATTGGGATCAATATGGCTGCTAAGGCGCGAGGCAGCGGCGCTTCAGAGGCGGCCGTGCGCCTCCTCCTTGATTACGCTTTCAATCAACTTAATCTCAGTTTTGCCCACTGGCACACGATCGTGGAGAACTGGGCCAGTCGGAAACTGGCTTGGAAGTTGGGCTTCAGCTTTGACGGGGAACTCCGTGGCGCCTATAACGATCGAGGTACCCCGGCAGATAGCTGGGTACTCTCATTGGCGGCCGGAGATCCGCAAACACCCCAACAACTCTGGGACGGAGCGAATCGACCGGAGTGACAGCAGCTAAAGGGTAATCTTGAAGTTGCTTGAGACATCAGCGATGGATTCGTGCGCAACCGCCACGTGCCGACAACCTAATGAATGAGGAAATGTAGTGCAGATTTGGAACTCATTAGAAGAAGTTCCCCAGGACTTTGGCCCGTGCGTGGTCACCTTGGGCAACTTTGATGGGCTCCACCGTGGGCACCAGGAAGTGTTGGCCCAAGTGCGTGCCGCAGCACAAGCTCGTGGTGCACAGTCGGTGGCGTTGACCTTCGATCCTCACCCGGCCCTCATTCATCGCCCGGAGACGGCGCCAGATGAGATCATGGGACTGGCTGACAAACTGGCGGCCATGGCCAAACTGGGTCTGGACGGCGTGCTGGTCATGCCATATACGCTGGAATTCGCTGCGCAAACGCCCGAAGAATTTCTCCGTAATGTCTTCGTTGACGGCCTGCGCGCCTGTGCCGTAGTGGTTGGCCACGATGTCCGCTTCGGCAAAGGCAACACAGGGGACCTATCCACCATGGTGGAGCTGGGCGCCCAACTTGGATTCGACGTCGTGGTTGTCAATGATGAAGGCCACGACCGCCGGTGGTCCTCCACCTGGGTGCGCGAGGCGCTCCAAAAGGGAGAAGTGGATACAGCCGGGCAGGTCTTGGGCCGCTCACACACCATGAGCGGAGAGGTAGTGCATGGCGCTGCTCGCGGACGGGAACTGGGATTCCCGACGGCGAACCTCTCAGCCGATGCGTGTGGCATCATCCCCTCTGACGGTGTCTACGCCGGCTGGTTGACCGATGAGAACGGGCACCGCTGGCCCGCAGCGATTTCCGTTGGCTCCAATCCCACCTTCGTGGGGGTCAGTCGCCAAGTTGAGGCCTATGTGATTGACCGGCCCGAAGAGCCCCTCGAAGCCTTCAACCTTTATGGACAGCACGTGGTGGTCGAGTTTGTTCAGCGACTACGGGGAATGGTGGCTTACACAGGTCCGGAGGCGCTCATTGAACAGATGCACCAGGATGTGGATCAGGCCCGCACCATCTTGGCCTGAGTGATTAGTCACCTCGCTTCGACATTGGGCCGCTCTTGGCACTAAACTGAAAGGTGGAATCCTGCTGCAGTCCGTGGTGGCTGGATTTTCCTGTGTGTAGCCCAGTAATGGGCTTCGTTGCAGGTATTTGTTCACGGCACATTCAAGGAGTTACTTGTGGCATTAGACGCCGCTGTAAAGCAAGAAATCATGCAGGCTTTCGCAACTAGCGAAGGCGACACCGGTTCACCTGAGGTTCAGGTTGCAATGCTCTCACGTCGTATCACCGATCTGACCGAGCACTTGAAGATGCACAAGCACGATCACCACACCCGCCGCGGTCTGATGCTCCTGGTTGGTCGCCGTCGTCGTTTGCTCGGTTACCTCAAGGACACCGACATCACCCGCTACCGTACGCTCATCGAGCGCCTCGGCCTGCGCCGCTAGTCTGCGATTCAAGGCGGCTTTCCCATGCCAGGACGCTTGCGTCTTTGCTTCGGGAGGGCCGCCTTTCACAGTGTTTACGCGATTTACTAGGTTTTCAACCAAAATTCACCACTGTGAGAACCGCGCCAGCCATAAAAAGCTGACGCAGTAGTGCAATAGTTATTAATTGCAGTGCAAACCCCTGATTGACAAGGCACATGCGACGCATTCACGCATTCGCGGTCCTCGGTAGTGGCCTCCGGGAAGAAACTCACAACGACGTTTCCTACCCGTGGGCCTCGATCGAAGACCGGGTGTTGTATTTCAGAGCCACAGCAGTATCCGGTGGTGTTCTGAAAAGAACGCGGCACTGTTCCTTGGCAGGGGTTAATAAGAATCATCTACGAAGGAAATGGAGGTGACTCTCATATGGAGGGTCCCGAGATTCAGTATTCAGAAGCCGTCATTGACAACGGCCGCTACGGCAAGCGCGTTATCCGCTTCGAAACCGGACGCCTTGCCCAGCAGGCAGCAGGCGCTGCCACGGTCTACATTGACGAAGACACCGTTCTACTGTCAGCCACCACGGCCGGCAAGCACCCGCGTGAAGGCTTTGACTTCTTCCCGCTGACCGTTGATGTGGAAGAGCGTATGTACGCTGCTGGCCGCATCCCGGGCAGCTTCTTCCGCCGTGAAGGCCGCCCGTCAACGGAAGCCATCTTGGCTTGCCGCCTGATGGACCGCCCGTTGCGTCCGGCATTCGTCAAGGGCCTGCGCAACGAAGTACAGGTCGTTGTTACGGTTCTGGCTATCAACCCCGATGTGCTGTACGACGTGGTTGCGATCAACGCTTCCTCCATGTCTACTCAGCTCTCCGGTTTGCCGTTCTCCGGCCCGATCGGTGGCGTTCGCGTTGCATTGATCGACGACGGTCAGGGCCCCCAGTGGGTTGCCTTCCCGAAGCACTCCGAGCTGGAAAACGCTGTGTTCAACATGGTTGTTGCTGGCAAGATTGCTGGCGATGACGTTGCCATCATGATGGTGGAAGCCGAAGCTACGGACAACTCCTGGAAGCTCATCAAGGAACAGGGCCACCAGGCTCCTACCGAAGAGATCGTTTCCGAGGGCTTGGAGGCTGCAAAGCCGTTCATCAAGGCACTCTGTGAAGCTCAGGCTGACTTGGCTGCCCGCGCCGCCAAGCCCACAGTTGAATTCCCGGTCTTCCTGGACTTCCAGGATGACGCTTACGACGCCGTTGAGAAGGTTGCCGCTACCAAGCTCGCCGCCGTATTCTCCATCGCTGACAAGCAGGAACGCGACAACGCCTCTGACGCTCTGAAGCACGAGACCGTTGCCGCCTTGGCTGGTAGCTTCGAAGGCCGCGAGAAGGAACTCTCCGCAGCTTTCCGCGCCGTCACCAAGCACGTCATCCGCCAGCGCATCCTCACCGAGCAGGTTCGCATTGACGGCCGTGGCCTGACGGACATCCGCCAGCTGACCGCCGAGGTTGAGGTTCTGCCTCGCGTACACGGCTCCGCCATCTTCGAACGCGGCGAGACTCAGATCCTGGGCGTCACCACGTTGAACATGCTCAAGATGGAACAGCAGATTGACTCGCTGAGCCCGGTAACGCGCAAGCGCTACATGCACAACTACAACTTCCCGCCGTACTCCACCGGTGAAACCGGCCGTGTGGGTTCGCCCAAGCGCCGCGAAATCGGTCACGGCGCCTTGGCCGAGCGTGCACTTGTGCCCGTTCTTCCGACGCGTGAGGAATTCCCCTACGCCATCCGCCAGGTCTCCGAGGCACTGAGCTCCAACGGCTCCACCTCCATGGGTTCGGTGTGCGCATCGACTCTGTCGCTGCTCAACGCCGGTGTGCCCTTGAAGGCACCTGTTGCAGGTATCGCCATGGGCTTGGTCTCCGACCAGGTTGACGGTCAGACCCGCTACGCCGCCCTGACCGATATCCTCGGCGCCGAAGATGCTTTCGGCGACATGGACTTCAAGGTGGCCGGTACTTCCGAGTTCGTCACGGCTATCCAGCTGGATACCAAGCTCGACGGCATCCCGGCCTCCGTTTTGGCTGCTGCTCTGAAGCAGGCACGCGAAGCACGCCTGCACATCCTCAGCGTTCTGACCAGCGCCATTGACGTCCCGGATGAGCTCTCTGAGTTCGCTCCGCGCGTCATCGCGGTCAAGATCCCTGTGGATAAGATCGGCGAGGTCATTGGGCCCAAGGGCAAGATGATCAACCAGATCCAGGAAGACACCGGCGCTGACATCTCCATTGAAGATGACGGCACCGTGTACATCGGTGCAACGAACGGTCCGTCAGCTGACGCCGCTCGTTCAGCGATCAACGCCATCGCCAACCCTCAGATTCCTGAAATTGGCGAGCGTTACCTGGGCACAGTTGTCAAGACCACTACGTTCGGTGCGTTCATTTCGCTCACACCGGGCAAGGATGGTCTGCTGCACATCTCCGAGCTCCGCAAGCTGGCCGACGGCAAGCGCGTGGACAACGTAGATGACGTAGTTTCCGTGGGACAGAAGATCCAGGTGGAAATCACCAAGATCGATGACCGCGGCAAGCTCTCACTCTCACCGGTTGTTGCCGGTGACGAGGACGCCGCTGAAGAAGCAGCTACCGAAGGTGCTGCTGAATAATTCATGGCGATTACCCTTTTGCCGCTTCTTAGCGCTGCTGACGGCCACAATGGCAGTGACTCCACCGTAATTTCCGGACAGGCCGGCGGCGCCGTTGTGCGCCGCTCGGTCCTGCCAGGAGGTGTGCGAGTCCTGACAGAGTCCATGCCTGGACAGCGCAGTGCGACAATCGGGTTCTGGGTTGGTGTTGGCTCTCGGGATGAAACCGAGGGCCAACACGGCTCAACCCACTTCCTTGAACACTTGCTGTTCAAGGGAACTAAGCGCCGGACAGCGCTGGAAATAGCGTCCGCCTTTGACGAGGTGGGCGGCGAATCCAACGCTGCAACGGCCAAGGAAAGCACCTGCTACTACGCACGTGTCCTTGATACCGATCTGCCGATGGCCATTGACGTTATTGCCGATATGGTCACCTCTGCCGTGATTGATCCGGAAGAGCTCGAGCAAGAACGCGACGTTATCCTCGAGGAAATCGCCATGGACGGCGATGACCCGACCGACGTTGCGCACGAAAAATTTGTTGCGGCAGTCCTGGGCGAGCACGCCTTGGGGCGTCCCATCGGTGGTACGCCGAAAGCCATTAAGGCTGTTCCCCGGGAATCTGTCTGGGAGCACTACCAAAAGCACTACCGTCCCGAAACGCTGGTCATCACAGCGGCTGGCGGACTCGACCACGACACCGTTTGTTCCTTGGTGCTGGATGCGCTGCGCACCGCTGGCTGGTCGTTGGATGAAGGCGTCGCTCCGGCAGCTCGCCGCTCCAGCAACGGTGTGGAGGTCACTGGAACAGCGGGCTTGCACGTGGTCAACCGCCAAGTGGAACAGGCCAACATCATCTTGGGCTGCCCGTCCTTGCGCGCCACGGACTCCAGGCGTTATGTCATGAGTGTGCTGAACTCCATCCTGGGTGGCGGCATGTCTTCACGTCTGTTCCAGGAAATCCGCGAGAAGCGCGGCCTGGTTTACTCTACGTACTCCTTCGCCTCCTCTTATGCTGACACGGGCTACTTCGGCATGTACGCAGGTTGCTCCCCGGCCAAGGTCGGCCAGGTTGTCGGGCTACTTGAAGCCGAGCTGGACAAGCTGGCTGAACACGGCGTCTCCGAGGATGAGCTGAAGAAGGCCTTGGGTCAGCTCTCGGGTGGAATCGTTCTGGCGCTGGAAGACAGTGGATCGCGCATGTCGCGTCTGGGCCGGGCTGAACTCGTCACGGGCGAGTTCCTAGATATCGATGAATCTCTCGAACGGATTCGCAAGGTTACCGCAGCCGAGGTGCAGGATCTTGCCCGGGAACTGGCAGCATCACCGCGCACCATCACCGTGGTGGGCCCCTTCGAAGAAACCGAAACCTTCGGCCTGACGCTGTAGCGCGTTTCGCTAGGTATCCGCCGAGTCAGACGGAGATGATGGCGCTGTTGGTAGCTATCTGCTGGTGAAGAGCGGCAGAAGTTGCTCCACTACCCGGCTCTTCGGTCCCTCCGCTAACGTAGGTGAGGCAGCCTGCGAGCACCAGACTTGGCTTTTGAGCCTCTCCAAGGGGTTCCTGCTGAGGTCTTGAATGTTGCCGCGCAACTTCTGGCCGCGGAGTGCGGGGCCGATCTTCATCGCCCGCTTTCTCGACTTCATGTCGGTGAAGGAGTCTGGGCTAGCTTGTCTGCCGCCAGAATGCTGGGTAGAAGTGGCACAACAACGGCGCCGATTGTCGTGACTATTCAGGATTGCCTGCCCGCTGAGCGTTTGGAAGTCTTTAACCGCTGTTTTGCGCTCAGTCTGAGGGAACGTGAGTTATTGGAACTGGCAGCCGCAGGTTCGGACACGGCAGTCCTAGCGGATGCGCTGGGAATCAGTAAGTACACGGTTCAGGATACGTTCACATCAATGTTCCTCAAGTGCAATGTTCAGAGCCGCGGAGCGCTTCTACCCCTGGCACTAGGGCCACTGGCTCCGGCCATTTAGATGGCAGTTATCCGCCGGCGAACGGTGGGAGCACGTCAACAACGTCGCCTGGGGACAGCGCCAAGCTCAAATCTCGGGTGGAAACCTCGTTCAGCAGGAAGCTGCATCGGGTCAAAATTTCGGCTAACGGAGGAGTGTGGCTAGAGGCCGACGCCGGAAAGCTCGCCACGAGCAGCTGTGACAAGTCAGCCAGCGTGAACGGTTCTGGACCAGCTAATGTGGCCAGATCTACGGGCTGTTCCTCAACACCTGTGGCTGCGGCGGCCGCGGCAAAGAAACGTACGTGCATGCTCATCCTCCAATAGCACTCATGCTGCGGTCCGGTTGGACAAAATCTGCATCTCCGAGCCCGGGGTGGCCCATGCCGTGAGCTTTTGGCTTGGCCCACATGGCGTCCTGCCAGCGGGCGGTTACGGCGTCGTCGTCGTTCTTGGAATCGCCAGCGCGTAGCAGCTCCAGCAAATCAACTTCGGTCCGGGAGAACAGGCAGCTCATGACCTTGCCTTCGGCCGTGATACGGGTACGGCGGCAGTCGGCGCAGAACGGTTCGGTGACGGAGGCGATGATGCCCACAGTTCCCAGCAGCTCTGGTGACCCGGGACGGCGAACCTCGAAGCGTTCAGCAGGTGCACCATCACGAGACCTCGGGTCCGGAGTCAGCGCAAAATCAGTGGCGATCAGGGCGCGGATTTCGGCGGCGGTGATCATGCCATCGCGAGTCCAGCCGTGATCGGCGTCGAGCGGCATTTGTTCGATGAACCGCAGTTCATAGCCGCGCTCCAGAGACCATTGCAACAACTCCGCCGCGGTGGTGTCATTAATCCCGCGTAACAGGACTGCGTTGATCTTGATGGGCTTGAGGCCTGCGGCAGCAGCTGCTTCAATGCCGGCCTTGACTTGGTCAAGGAACGGGCGGCGGGTTAGCTCTAGGAAGGCATCGTGGCGAAGGGTGTCCATGGAGACGTTGAGGCGCGTCAGCCCGGCGTCGGCCAGTGCCTGTGCTTTCTTGGATAGACCCACGCCGTTGGTAGTCAGCGAGATGGGCAAGTCAGGGTGGTTGTTTCGCAGTCCCGCAATGATTTGGACCAGATCGGCCCTCACTAGCGGCTCGCCACCTGTCAATCGCAGCTCGCGGACACCGAGTCGGTTCACGCCCAGACCCACCAGCCGGACAATCTCGGCGGCTGTCAGGAGCTTATCCTTTTTGAGCCATTCCAAACCGGCTTCAGGCATGCAGTACGTGCAGCGCAGATTGCATTTGTCCGTCAGTGACAAGCGCATGTCCGTTGCCACGCGACCAAATTGGTCCAAGAGGCCCGTTTCGTCGCCGCCAGTCCGGGGCGCACCAAGTCCGGGCGAAACGGGGCGAAGTTCCGGCATGCCCAGTGCCACAGCTTTGGTATCCATTCCTTAACGCTACGCCATCATTGGGTTTTAGGGGCTCACGGCGTTGTGGCCAGCCATGTCAGTTTCGTGGATGTCGACGAAGGTCTTTTCAGCCCAGTCTTGCAGCCTGGCCGAGAGCCAGTTCCACGAATGACTTGGAGAACTCGATATTGCGCAAGATCTTGTCTTTGCGCCGACCGTCGGGAAGGGCCATCGCGGCAGCAATGTCCTTGCGGCTCCACGGCAAAACTTTGCGATTGCCTCCGGCAGCACGCCATCGCCGGTACCACTGTGGTCCGAGAAAGGATGGCCACCAAACGATGGAGAGCATCAGTGGGGCCATGGAAACCCAAAAAGGCACGGTCCACATAGACACCCTGGCCTCTTCCATATTCAGCGCCTCAAAGACCAAGGCAGGCATCACGGTAAGTAGCACCAGAGCAGAACACAACAGCGAAAAAGGGAAGTAGTTTGTTGGACGGTTCCTCAGCCTGGGCGTTGCCGGAGGTGCCACCGTCCATGAACGCCAAGTGCCGCGCAGTGCCATGCAGGCCGGGACAACCAGGGCAACAATCACCAATGAAATGAGCGGGATCCCCATCAGGATGGCGTCGTCATATACCCAGCTGAGGGAACCGGGTAATGGAGCCAATGCAGAAAGAACAGACACACTAGTCAAGGGGGTCAAAACCGGCAGCACTTTCGGTGGGAGGGAAGGTTCAAGAATAACAAACCTGCCCTAGGTGGCGCCGCGGGCATCCCCTAGTCAGGGCAGTCGGCAAAATTCAGCGCGGCCAAAGCCATGCCGATCAAATATTGCCAACGCCGTGCTGGAGATAGACGGTGACCTCGCACAGGCCTCGCGCGGGCCTCGCGCGGGACTCGCCTAGGATGGGTGGAAATGCGGTGCCGCACGGCGCCCGCCGAAAGGATGCCATGCGTAGAACCCTTGCTGAACATCAACGAGCCGTCGAGCAAGTGCTGAGCGATGCGTGGGCGCTTGTGACACGCAACCCTGCAGTCGAGTTGTTGCCGGTGGGGGAGACCCAGGGTCGGGTGTTGGCGGCTGATTTAGTGGCGCCTTTGGATCTGCCACCCTTTGCCAATTCCCAGATGGATGGTTACGCCATCCATGTATCTGATGCCGTCGGCGATCAGTCAAATGCCGTTGATTTGCCAAAATCAACCACATACGTGGTGGCAGAAACGATCGCCGCGGGGGCTGTGCCTGCCCGGCTGGAAGCGAGCACCGCCGCCGCCATCATGACCGGAGCAATGATGCCAGCGGGCGCCAATGCTGTCGTGCCGATCGAGAGGGCCGTACCTGCACACTTTGCCGTTGCGGGTGAGAGCGTCACCTTGCCGTCTACACCCGCCGGCAGCTATGTCAGGCTGCAAGGCAGCGACATTGAATCGGGAAGCTCGGTCATCGCTGCTGGGACGCTCCTGAACCCAGCGCACCTGGGACTTGCTGCGGCCCTTGGACTCACCGAGCTGCCCGTTCGCCGCCGCCTCAAGGCCCTATTGATCAGTACCGGCGATGAAGTCTTGGCTCCGGGGGACCCCGCTGCCGCCGATGGGTTGCCCCTGGGGAAAATCTTTGACGCCAATCAGGCAATGCTCAAAGCCGCGTTGGAGCAGGCCCAGGTTGAGGTATCCCGCCCCGAGCGAGTCAGCGACGACCCTGCCACGCTATGGCAACTCATGGACACCTCGACACGGCGAAGTCATGACGACGGCGAGGGCACAGGCACTGACGACGGCGAGGGCACGGGCACTGGCGACGGCGACGGCACAGGGGGGTCCGCCTACGATCTGTTGATCACCGTGGGTGGAATCAGCGCAGGTGCTTTTGAAGTGGTCAAGCAAGCCGTCGACCTTGCCGGAAGCCGCGCCTCGGTGGACTTTCTATCCGTAGCCATGCAGCCGGGAGGCCCTCAAGGGCTGGGAACAGTGAACGGTGTCCCCTTCATTGGATTCCCCGGTAATCCTGTCAGTTCCTTCGTCTCCTTTGAGATATTCCTGCGCCATGCACTGTCGGCTCTCGTGGGGGCCCCGGCTCCCCGCCAACGGGTGGTGGCTGTGCTGGAAACAGCCATGAGTTCGCCCGCTGGCAAGCACCAGCTCCGACGCGGGATCTATTCGGGTCCCGAGTTCGAATCTGCCCCATCCGTGCGGGAAGTGGGAGGGGAGTCATCACATTTGCTGGGTGCCTTAGCGAACGCCAACGCGCTGATCCACCTCCCCGCAGGTGTCACTGAATTGCAGGCCGGCGCAAAAGTGGAAGTATGGCTGTTGTGACTACACCTCAAACTCCCTCATTGACACACCTGCGCCAGGATGGCACCGCCGCCATGGTGGATGTCTCCGAGAAAGCCGTGACCACCCGCGAAGCAACTGCCACCGGAACCATCAGAACAACCCCTGAGGTGATGGCTCTTCTTGGCTCCGGTGGCCTGCCCAAAGGTGACGCGCTGGCGGTGGCCCGGGTTGCTGGCATCATGGGCGCGAAGAAAACCTCAGATCTGATCGCGCTCTGTCATCCATTGCCCATTTCGAAAGTTACAGTTGATTTCGAGCTTGGCGACTCCGCTGTAACGGTGCTGGCCACCGTGAAAACCCGTGGTGTGACAGGGGTGGAAATGGAGGCGTTGACAGCTGTGTCAGTGGCCGCTCTCAACGTTTATGACATGATCAAAGCCGTGGACAAACACGCCGTCATCTCCGGCATTCAAGTGCTGGCCAAGAGTGGCGGCAAAAGTGGTAGCTGGGTTATCGCCGAAGCTGATGGAGACCAGGCATGAGCGCCTGCGAACCCGTCACCTCCCCGGGCAGCGCAGCGGTGATCATAGCCTCCACCAGGGCAGCGCTGGGAGCCTATGAAGACACCACCGGTCCGGTCATTGTTGACTGGCTTCGTGAACACGGCTTTGAGACCATGGATGCCATCGTGGTTCCGGACGGTGCTCCGGTGGGAGCGGCGTTGCGGGCCGTGCTTACGCAACATCCCGCCGTCGTACTGACCAGTGGTGGGACAGGACTGAGCGCCGATGATCAGACTCCGGAGATGACCTTACCGCTGCTGGAGCGCGAGATTCCGGGCATCATGGAGGCCATGCGCGCGGCCGGACTGGCCAAGACTCCCATGGCTGCCTTGAGCCGAGGCCACGCCGGGCTCGCCGGGAGCACGTTGATTGTGAACTTGCCGGGATCGCCGTCGGGCGTCATGGATGGGCTCGCCGCACTGGATCCGATCATCATGCATGTGTGCGATCAGGTAGCGGGCCGTCATGGACACTAACGTGCAAATTGTGGCCGCATTACTTAGCGCCGAACCCATCTCGGTGGACGCCGCTATTGCCGCCGTCGAATCGGACACAGCAGGCGCCGTGGTCAGCTTCAGCGGCGTGGTGCGAAACCACGACGGCGGAGCATCCGTTGAGCGCCTGAGCTACACCGCCCATCCACTCGCCAAAAAAGTACTCGGAGAGGTGGTGGCGTCCTTGGTTGACAGTGTCAGCGACCCCGATGGACATCCCGTGCGTATCTGGGTCGCACACCGCGTTGGACCACTGGAAATCGGCGAACCCGCCTTGGTGTGCGCTGTGGCGTCCCCACACCGCGCCGAAGCCTTCGAGCTGTGCTCGGCACTGGTGGAACGCATCAAGGCTGAGGTCCCCATTTGGAAGGAACAGTTCTTCAGCGACGGTTCCGTGGAATGGGTCGGTGCAGGGAAGGTCCCCGGCGAGGGAGAGCCCGCCGCAGAGTGACACCGCAGAATCCACCGCGGAAACCGCACCCAGTTACGGAGAAAGTGCAGAACCAGGCGCGGATCAGGGGCTCAGCAAAAACCAGTAGGCTTAAAGCTATGAGTGAAATGCTGAAGGTGGCCGTGCTCGGCGCCAAGGGACGAATGGGAACTGCTGCCGTTGCGGCCATCGACGCCGCACCGGATATGGAATTGGTGGCCGCGTTGGGTCGGGCAGATTCTCTGGAGATACTGCTGGAACGCGGTGCGCAGTTTGTGGTTGACCTCACGGTGCCCGATTCCACCGAAGCCAATATCCACTTTGCCGTTCAGCACGGTATCCATGCCGTGGTTGGCACCACGGGCTGGGATGCCACCCGCCTCGCGTCGTTGGAATCTCTGCTGGCGCAGCACCCTGAAACCGGCGTGCTGATCGCCCCCAACTTCGCCCTGGGTTCGGTTTTGGCCAGCCACTTTGCCGCCAAGGCCGCTAAGTACTTCGACTCGGTAGAGATCATTGAATTGCACCACCCCCGCAAGGTCGACGCACCCTCGGGCACCGCATTGCGCACGGCCCAGCTGATCGCTGCCGCCCGCCGCGAGGCAGGCGTTCCGGACGCCCCTGACGCCACCGAAACCGAGCTCGACGGCGCTCGTGGCGCCAGCGTGGATGGCGTGCCCGTGCACAGCGTCCGCCTCGCCGGATTGGTAGCCCATCAGGAAGTGCTCTTCGGCAGCCACGGCGAGGGACTCACTATCCGGCACGATTCCTACAACCACGAATCCTTCATGCCCGGCGTGCTCCTCGGTGTCCGCACCGTGCAAACCCGCCCTGGACTGACCGTAGGCCTTGACGGCTACCTGGACCTGGAAGGCTAAGACCGTGGCAGAGACAGCGAATACCACCCCGAAGGCAGCGAAAATGAAAATCTCCAAGACTAAAATCTGGGTGGGCCTCATCGCCCTGCTGCTGGTGTTCTACATGGTGGTCATGCTCCAGCGCGCCATTCTCCTGTTGGGGGATTCGGACTGGGTAGCCAAGCTGATCGGTGCCGCCTACCTGGTGATCCCGTTCGTGGCCGCCTGGGCGTTGATCGCCGAGATCATGTTCGGTGCACGCACCGAGAAGATGGCCGGAATTTTGGAAGCCGAAGGCGGCTTGCCTGAGGACAATCTGCCTAGGTCACCCGGTGGGCGGATCGAGCGCGCCGCCGCGGACGCCGAGTTCGGCAAGTACAAGCTCGAGGCCGAGGCCGCGCCGGACGATTGGCGCTCCTGGTTCCGTCTCTCCTGCGCCTACGATGCCGCCGGGGACCGCAAGCGCGCCCGCAAGTCCATGCGCGACGCCATCGCACTGTTCAAACAGGCCTAAGCCGTGCCTCTTGCACATAACCCGGTTGACGGCGTCGAACTCGCCTACGACGTAGTGGGGGAGGGCACGCCCCTGCTCCTGGTCCACGGCAGCGCGCTGAGCAAGGCCATTTGGCGCGGATTCGGCTACACCAAAGCGTTCCGCGATCAGTATCAGGTCATCACCATGGACCTGCGCGGTCACGGCCGCAGCTCCAAACCGGCCATACCGGAGGACTACCGCATGGATACGCTGGTGGCCGATGCCATCGCCGTCCTGGACGCAGCTGGTGCGCAGCAGGCCCACTACGGCGGCTACTCGGTGGGCGCGCGCATGGCTTTCTCCCTCGCCGTCATGGCCCCGGAGCGCCTGCTTTCGATCACCTCGCTGGGCGGCAGTTACCAGATTGAGCCCGGCAGTATTGGGCGGCTTTTCTTTCCCGAGTACGACGGCGCTCTCGCCTCAGGCGGTATGCCCGCCTTTGTTGAGGGTTGGGAAGCGCGGATCGGGCGTCCGCTGGACGCCCAGACCAAGGCTGCCTTCCTCGCCAACGATGGCGCTGCCCTGCGTGCCTACTTCGCTCAGACGCAGGCCGATCCCGCACTTTCAGATGACGCTTTGGCGGCCATCACCACCCCGGCTTTGCTGATGGCCGGAACTGCGGACAAAGGACGGTTTGCTGATTCCCAGCGTGCCGCCGGTCTCATGCCTCAAGGCCGTTTTGTGGAACTGCCCGGCCGCAATCACGGCAACACGCTTTTTCCGGCGCAGGCCGTGCTTGATCAATGGCTGCCGTTCCTGGAATCCCTGCGTTAGCAAGCTACACAGAGTTACCTTGGAGGATGGACACCGTTGCGTGAAAACAGCAAGTAGCAGGTAACGTTTTAGCTATGTCTGCCTCAAAGATTTCACTTCGCCCGTTTGGAACCTTGGTGCCCGCGATGGTCACCCCCTTCACCGCAGACGGTGAAGTGGATTATCAAGGAGCCGGGGAACTGGCCAATAAGCTCGTAGATGAGGGCTGCGACGGCATCCTCGTCACCGGCACTACCGGTGAAACCTCAACGTTGACGGATGAAGAAAACTTGGGCATGTTCCAGGCAGTCATCGACGCCGTGGGTGGGCGCGCCCGCGTCATTGCAGGCACCGGAACCAATGACACTCGTCACTCCATCAGCCTGTCCCAGCGTGCCGCCAAGCTCGCCATCGACGGTCTGCTCCTGGTGACCCCGTATTACAACAAGCCCAGCCAGGCAGGCATTGCGGCCCACTTTGAAGCCGTCACCAACTCCACGGATCTTCCCGTGATGCTCTATGACATCCCCGGCCGCGCTGGTGTTCCCATCACCACTGAAACCATCATCAAGCTGGCAGACCACCCGCAGATTATTGCGCTCAAGGACGCCAAGGCAGACTTCACCGAGACCAGCCGCGTGCTGGCCAACACGGACCTCGATGTGTACTCGGGCGACGACGGACTGACGCTGCCGCTGATGGCCGCCGGCGCCGTCGGACTTGTCAGTGTGAGCGCCCATGCGGCACCCCAGCAGTTCCGCGCCCTCATTGATGCGGCCGCCGCCGGTGACTTTGTCAGCGCACGCGCCATTCACTTCGCGTTGGATCCGGTTATCCGGGCCACCATGGGCCATGTTCAGGGCGCTGTGGCCGTCAAGCAAATTCTTAAGTGGCAGGGAATCCTGTCCAACTCGGTTGTCCGCCTGCCCCTCGTGGAGCCTAGCGACGCCGAGATCGCACTGATCAGAGCTGACCTTGCGGAAGCTGGAATGGAATTCTAAACATGACCCAAATTGCTGAGCCGGGTCTGCAGACCCCGCCGGAATTGGCCCCGGGGACCCTGCGGGTTGTGCCGCTGGGCGGCATCGGCGAGATCGGCCGGAACATGACCGTCATTGAAATGGACGGCAAACTGCTCATCGTCGACTGCGGTGTTCTCTTCCCTGAAGAAGACCAGCCCGGCGTCGATGTCATCCTGCCGGACTTCTCCTACATCAAGGACCGGCTCGATGACGTAGTCGGTGTGGTCCTCACCCACGGTCACGAAGACCACATTGGCGCCGTCCCGTACCTTTTGCGGCTGCGCAACGACATTCCTCTGATTGGCTCGCAGCTGACGCTGGCTTTTGTTGAGGCGAAGCTCATGGAGCACCGGATCAAGCCGTACACGCTGACGGTGAAGGAAGAGCAGGTGGAACAGCTAGGCCCGTTCCAGTGCGAGTTCATTGCTGTCAACCACTCCATCCCGGACGCTCTGGCTGTGTTTATCCGTACGGCGGGTGGCTCCGTGCTGCACACCGGCGACTTCAAGATGGACCAGCTCCCACTCGATGGTCGCATCACGGACCTGCGCCACTTTGCCCGTCTGGGCGAAGAAGGTGTGGACCTGTTCTTGGTGGACTCCACCAACGCCGACGTGCCGGGCTTCACTACCAGTGAAGCCGAGATTGGGCCCACCCTTGAGGCCTTGTTCGGGAAAGCTGACAAGCGCATCATTGTCGCCAGTTTCTCCTCGCATGTGCACCGCGTTCAACAGGTCCTCAACGCCGCTGTTCTGCACGGACGCAAGGTAGCTTTTGTGGGCCGCTCCATGGTTCGCAACATGGGTATCGCCGAGAAGCTGGGCTATTTGCATGTGCCAGCCGACGTCGTGGTGGATCTGAAAAATGTAGACAATCTGCCTGATAACCAGGTGGTGTTGATGTCTACCGGTTCACAGGGCGAGCCCATGGCGGCGTTGTCCCGTATGGCCAACGGCGACCACCAGATTTCCGTGGGCCACGGTGACACCGTGATTCTGGCGTCATCGCTGATCCCTGGCAATGAAAATGCCGTGTTCCGGATCATTAATGGTCTGCTCAAACGCGGCGCCGAGGTGATCCACAAGGGCACCGCCAAGGTGCACGTCTCGGGCCACGCAGCTGCCGGCGAGCTGCTTTACTGCTACAACATTCTGACGCCTAAGAACGTCATGCCGGTGCATGGGGAAACCCGCCACCTGATCGCCAACGCCAAGATCGCCATCTCCTCCGGCGTTCCGGCTGAGAACGTGCTGCTCACCGAAGACGGCTCCGTCATTGATTTGCGGGACGGCGTGGCCCAAATTGTGGGCCAGGTTGAATGCGGCTTTGTCTATGTGGATGGTCACAGCGTTGGAGAGATCACCGACGCCGATTTGAAGGACCGCCGCGTCTTGGGCGATGAGGGCTTCATCTCCATCATCACCGTGGTCAACCGCGCCACCGGCAAGATTGTCTCCGGCCCGGACATCCACGCTCGCGGCGTCGCCGAGGACGACTCCGTCTTTGACGAGATCAAACCCAAGATCGCTGCCGCTTTGGAAGAAGCCGTCATGGCCAACAGCGATCACACCGCACACCAACTCCAGCAAGTGGTGCGCCGGGTCATCGGCACCTGGGTCAACCGAAAGTTGCGCCGCCGCCCCATGATCATCCCCGTGGTCTTGGAGGCCTAACCCAGCATGTGCATGAGTGGCCCGCAGTGGGAATTCCCTACTGCGGGCCACTTTGCTTATACGCACCGCACCCCTGCTGACCTTGCGGCAGTCTAAGAGTGCCGCAAGGTCAGCAGTAGCAGGTTACGTATAGGCAAAGTGCAGTTTTCTTATGCGCATTCAGCTCCGCTGATGCTGCGTATAAACCACGCTCGGGCAGTAGCACTGGTGCGTCGATGTGCCTGCCACCACGGCCTGTTCGGGGGTCAAATCCGTGTGGTTACGGGCCTTGGCAGGTACCGTTAGAGGCATGG
Organism: Arthrobacter sp. Sr24; assembly: GCF_054511175.1. NCBI lineage: Bacteria > Bacillati > Actinomycetota > Actinomycetes > Micrococcales > Micrococcaceae > Arthrobacter > Arthrobacter sp. Sr24. Next base: position 21,605 of record NZ_JBTNDB010000014.1, read on the forward strand.
CGACTCGTTCTACACCCACCCGTCCGTCCGCTGGTCAGAAGGGCGGCGCATCTTCGCGCGCACCCAAGACCAGCAAGATGCCGGTGCCCCGCAACAAATCAACCGCTGCTGAGCCAGAGGTTCATTTGGTGTGGCCTGTGCGCATGGCAGTCGCCTTCTGGCAGGGTTTTGGCCATTTGGTGGGCGGCGTTGTCCGCCGTATGGGTACGGACAAGAGTCAGATGCCTGCCGAAGAGCGCCGAGATGGCTCGGGTCTGCTGTTCTTTTTGCTGGCGGTACTCATTGCAACCTTCGAATGGTGGGGTCTGAGCGGTACGGCGGCAGACGGGGTGCGCGGTGTCTTCGAAGGCACCTTTGGGTGGTTTGCCGCCCTGCTGCCTCCGATGTTCTTGATCTTTTCAGTGCTGGTTTTCCGTCAGCCCACCAACATGTCCACCAACAATAGGGTGGCGCTAGGTTTCGCCATCATGACGTTGGCTGGCTGCGCCTTGGCGCATGTTCTGGCTGGGAACCCTGATATTTCGGACGGGTTTGAGGGTCTCAGCGCTGCAGGCGGCATGGTGGGTGCCCTCAGCGGTAGCCTCGTGGCTAAATTGGGCAGCATCACGGCCATTATTTTCTTCTCACTAGTGGCGTTCGCCAGCGTTCTCGTCCTAACCAACACCCCTGTCCGGCATATTCCGGCGCGGCTACGAGGTGTCTATGAACAGCTCATGGGCACCGCTCCGGCCACTGCACCGCGCGGTGACGGGCACGATCAAAGCTACCTTTACGAGAATGAAGCTCCAGCGGCTAAGAAGCCTCGCAGTCTGCGCGCCCGGCAGAAGGCAGCCAAGGACGCCGAGGATGAAGCGGATCTGCTCGGCATTGAAGCTTTCGATACCCCGCTCATAGGCGCGGATGAGAGCGAAACCGAGGTGTCGACGTCGTCCGCCCCTGCCGTGCGTCCCGGAGTCCGCCGGCCAACCCGCGACCAGCTTGCAGCAGATAAAATCAAGGCTCGCCAAGGGTTGCCCACCTCCTCAGAGGTGTTCGACATGCAGCAGGAAAACGTCGAACCGGTCACCGAGGCCATCGGCATCGTTGCCGAGAATTCCCCCCGAGAGCCACGTGCAGCGGCTACGGCTGTTGGGGGAGTGTACGACGTCGACGCGGCGGTGGCACGTGCCATTCCTGCCCCGCCGATGGCGCCGCCAACGCCCATCCCGGCACGCTCTGAACAGCTTCAGCTCTCCGGCGATGTCACGTACACGCTGCCGGATTCGGAATACTTGCCGGCTGGCCCTCCCGGCAAGGACGCCACGGCGGCCAATGACGCCGTGGTTGATGCGCTGACCAACACCTTGCAGCAGTTCAATGTTGATGCTGCCGTCACCGGATTTAGCCGTGGGCCCACCGTGACTCGCTACGAAATTGAGCTTGCACCGGGCACCAAGGTGGAGAAGGTCACCGCGCTGAGTAAAAACATTTCCTACGCTGTGGCTTCCTCTGATGTGCGTATCCTCAGCCCCATCCCCGGCAAGAGCGCCATCGGTATTGAAATCCCCAACGCCGACAAGGAAATTGTTGTCTTGGGTGATGTGCTGCGCTCGGCTAATGCCCGCCGCACCGAACACCCCATGGTCATGGGTGTTGGCAAGGACGTTGAGGGTGGCTTTGTGGTGGCCAACTTGGCCAAGATGCCGCACCTGCTCGTGGCCGGTGCTACTGGCGCTGGTAAGTCGTCGTTTGTGAACTCCATGATCGTGTCCATCCTGATGCGCGCCACTCCCGATGAGGTGCGCATGGTCATGGTGGATCCCAAGCGCGTAGAATTGACCGCCTACGAGGGTGTGCCTCACCTGATCACCCCCATCATTACCAACCCGAAGAAAGCCGCCGAAGCCCTGCAGTGGGTTGTGCGCGAAATGGATACGCGGTACGACGATCTAGCCAACTTCGGCTTCAAGCACATTGATGAGTTCAACAAGGCAGTCAAGGCCGGAAACGTGCACCCGCCTGAGGGCTCCAAGCGCGTGGTGCGGCCCTACCCGTACCTTTTGGTCATTGTGGATGAACTTGCTGACCTCATGATGGTGGCCCCGCGCGATGTGGAAGATTCCATTGTGCGTATCACCCAGCTGGCCCGTGCCGCCGGTATCCACTTAGTGCTCGCCACCCAGCGTCCTTCCGTGGACGTGGTGACGGGTCTGATCAAGGCGAACGTGCCTTCGCGGATGGCGTTTGCCACCTCCTCTGTCACCGACTCCCGCGTGGTCCTGGACCAACCTGGTGCTGAAAAGTTGTTGGGCCAGGGTGACGCATTGTTCCTGCCCATGGGTAAGTCAAAGCCTGTGCGTGTGCAGGGTGCGTGGGTGACCGAGGCTGAAATCAAGGCCGTGGTGGATCATGTCAAGGGCCAGCTCAAGGCAACTTACCGGGATGTCATTGCCACCGAGGCTCCCAAGAAGGTCATCGAGGATGACATTGGCGATGACATGGACCTGCTGTTGCAGGCCACCGAACTCGTGGTCACCACACAATTTGGCTCCACGTCCATGCTGCAGCGTAAGCTCCGCGTTGGTTTTGCCAAGGCGGGCCGGCTCATGGACTTGCTGGAGTCCCGCGGCGTGGTGGGACCCTCGGAAGGGTCCAAGGCCCGCGATGTGATGGTCAAGCCGGATGATCTTGCCGAAACTCTGGCTGCCATCCGCGGTGATGGCCCGGTGAGTGCCGAGCCCGGCGCGGAGCCTGTTGCCGCTGATCCGATGACGGCGGCGCTGGCCGAGAACGCCAATGCCAACCATGGATGGGGCGGTGACTTGGTCGCCGATGATCTGGCCAGCCGCCCGCAGGCTGTGGAATATAACGACGGTGATGACAATGATGAAGGAGGCGAGGACGCATGGTCGTTGACCGGACGCTAAGTACGGCAGCGGAAACTCTGTCACCGGCGGATCCATTCCTGCCGCTCAATGCTACGCCAGCCCACTTTGCCGCTAGCCTTGCACTGTGAGTGAAACGGTGGCGCCGCGCCCTTCGAACTGGAATCTTCCCAACGCTTTGACGCTGTTGCGGATTGTGATGGTGCCCTTCTTCGTCTGGGCATTCATTGCCGACGACGGCCATTACGGACCCTTGCGCTGGTTGGCGGTGGGATTGTTCGTGGTTGCTATTTACACGGACAAGCTCGACGGCGACATCGCCCGGGCGCGCGGGCTGATCACGAGCTTTGGCAAGATTGCCGATCCCATTGCCGATAAATTGCTGATTGGCTCGGCACTGATCATGCTCTCCGCCGTGGGTGAGTTGTGGTGGTGGGTCACCATTGTCATGCTGGTGCGTGAAATTGGTATTACGCTGTTGCGTTTTGTGGTGATCCGTTACGGGGTCATGGCAGCATCCAAGGGTGGCAAGCTCAAGACCGTGCTGCAGACAGTGGCCATCTTCTTCTACCTCTTGCCGGTCACCCCGGCCCATGACTGGCTGGGCATTATTGCTCTCGTGGTCATGCTAATAGCGCTTGCGGTCACGGTTGTCACGGGCGTGGACTACCTCGTCAAGGCCGGGCAATTGGTCCGTTCAGGGCGTGGCACCAGAGGCTCCACGCGCAATGGACATCAGGGCTAAGGAAGTCTCATGGACACACCAGGATCCACACTGGGGCCCAGTGCGCTAGCCGCTCTCGTGGCAGACGCCGTGGCAAAAAAAATCACAGTTGCCACAGCCGAATCACTCACTGCGGGTTTGGTAGCTGCAACAATTGCAGACGTTCCTGGTGCTTCAGCGATGTTGCAAGGTGGGATAGTGGCCTACCAGAATTCTATTAAGGAGAAGCAGCTGGGAGTTTCTCCTGTGCTGCTCGCTAGCACGGGGGCCGTTGACCCTGAAGTGGCCTGCAGTATGGCCCTAGGTGCCTGTGTTGCACTCGGTGCTCGTTTGGGAGTCTCCACCACCGGGGTGGCTGGACCTGAACCACATCAAGGCAAGGCCGTGGGCTTGGTCTACATTGGTGTGGCCCTTGATGGTGTGGCCCATGCTCGAGAATTCCGCTTCGACGGTGACCGGGAAGCCATCCGATGGCAGGCCACAGAAGCTGCCCTTGCACTTGTTCTCGAAGTGGTAAATGATTCTCGGGAACAAAAGTTGTAACAAGATAGTTAGTCATGATGAACGCTAAATGCTCCCTTTCCCTCTAGGATGGGAACACCAAGCGGGCAAAGCGGCTTCCAGTGGACTGTTCATGTAGGAAGCGCAACCCATTGAACTGCAGTGATTAATCTAGGAGTTAGGCGATACCGATGGTGAAACAACCCGTATCCGTAAACGGCGTAGTGCGCTGGCGGGATGTGGGTTTGGCGGACGCAAAACCACATCAGCAGAAGGAACGCAAAATGGTGGTATTACGCCACGAAATTGGCGATGTTCTGCGTGATGTACGTCAACGTCAAGGCCGCACTCTCCGCGAAGTCTCACATAACGCACGCGTCTCACTGGGCTATTTGAGTGAAGTCGAGCGTGGACAAAAAGAAGCATCCTCAGAGTTGCTGTCTTCCATTTGTTCCGCTCTGGACGTTCCCTTGTCTCTCATGCTCCGCGAAGTGAGCGACCGTCTGGCCATCGCCGAAGGCGTGGCTGTCCCGGACACTGTTCCCCAGGAATTTGCCGCACGCTATGGCAGGGACCTGAACGAGGAACTCTCCGACGAACTTAACAAGGGCTTGATGTCCAACGTCTAGCAGTCCAAGGGCAATAGCCCTCTGCAACGTCTACTAACAAGCAATAGAAAACCGGCCCCATCTTCGGTGAGGGCCGGTTTTTTGTTATCCGGTTCAGGGACTAGCTACGGTAAGCAGCGTTGAGCTTCTCAACTAGCCTGGCCAGATCGGTGAGTTCTTCTTCATCCCATTCAGCCAGCTGCTCTTGGAAAGCCAGTTGCCGTCCGGTATGCAATGAGTTCATCTTCGTCAAGCCGGCAGGAGTCAGTTGAATCAACTGGGCGCGTCCATCGAGTGGATCTGCTTCCTTGGCCACCAGTCCAAGAGAAACCAGCAAAGTAATCTGACGGCTCACAGAGGGCTTGCCGACCGCAATGCGTTGTGCCAACTCTGTCAGGCGCATGCCGCCGTGGCGCATCAGAACGGACAGCAGGCCGTAAGCTGCCGGCTCCAAATCTGGGTGCACGCTCCGAGTCAACTGATGGTTGATGGCTCGGGCCCTGCGCCACAAGAGGCTTAGCTGGGAATCGAGAAGCTCTATGGCAGCGGCCTGGGCGCTGCTCGCAGGTGTGCCAGGAGCGGCAGGACGTGTCATGACTCAATTCTAGGACAATCACCACAGTGCGCCGCTCTGCCGTAGGAGGCAGCCGTGCGAGAATGGGGGAGTGAGAGTTAGCGAATTTTGGCGATTGATGGATGACGAATTTTCTCCCTCCTATTCCCGGGTACTTGCCCGAGATCTGGTTTTAGCCGGGGTCGGGGGAAACACTGCAAGTGAGGCGTTACGCGCCGGATTCGACCCTAAGGAAATCTGGCTCGAGGTGTGCAAAGTCCAGGACGTACCCCCATCGCGATGGTTAGGCCGGGACATAGCGCCCAAGAACTAGTGGCACACGCATGCGCGAAGCGCCTTTAGTCTCCGGAAGCGCAGAGTTTAATAAACGAGAACTCCGCGACACGCCGCGAGAAGTTCGAATACTTATTCTATATTCTTTATACTGAGGTAGTGCCGTCCTGTGGAGGAAGCAAAAAAGTTCTCCACAATTTTGGGCTTGAGCACCGGTGGCAGCAGACAATGTCAGACCCTTGAACTAGCGTTTTAGGTATGGAGAAAAAGCCTGCAGAGCTAACGGCTAGGCAGGTTGCCGGGAAACCGGCAAAGAATCACAAAGTGAGCAGACCATTGGGTCCGGGCACTGACCGTATCAACCACAGACCGTGGATCGCGCCCAACGCGCAGTTCAAGGGGCCGGAAACGGCGCAAAGGAAAGACCGAGGTGAATCATGGCCGCTCCCGCAGACCGTGACAAAGCGCTGGCAGCAGCATTGGCCCAGATTGACAAGCAATTCGGCAAGGGCTCCGTTATGCGCTTGGGTGATGATATTCGCGCACCCATTGAAGTAATCCCCACCGGGTCCATTGCTTTGGACGTGGCTCTGGGCATAGGCGGACTGCCTCGCGGGCGAGTCGTGGAGATCTATGGGCCGGAGTCTTCCGGTAAGACCACCCTGGCTCTTCATGCCGTGGCTAGTGCGCAGAAGCTTGGCGGCCTTGCCGCGTTTATCGACGCTGAGCACGCATTGGACCCCGACTATGCCGCCAAGCTTGGTGTTGACACTGACGCACTGCTGGTCTCCCAGCCGGACACCGGTGAGCAGGCCCTGGAAATCATGGACATGCTTATTGGTTCAGGATCTCTGGATGTCATTGTTATTGACTCCGTGGCAGCCTTGGTGCCGCGTGCGGAAATTGAAGGCGACATGGGAGATAGTCACGTCGGCCTGCAGGCTCGTCTAATGAGCCAGGCGCTCCGTAAGATCACCGGACGCCTGAGCCAGACCAAGACCACCGCCATTTTCATTAACCAGTTGCGTGAAAAGATCGGCGTGTTCTTTGGTAGCCCAGAGACCACTACGGGCGGAAAGGCGCTGAAGTTCTACGCGTCCATCCGTATTGATGTGCGCCGCATCCAGACCTTGAAAGAAGGTGCGGATGCCGTTGGTAACCGCACCAAGGCCAAGGTTGTCAAGAACAAGATGGCCCCGCCTTTCAAAATCGCTGAATTCGACATCATTTATGGTGTGGGTATTTCGCGTGAAGGCGGAATCATTGACATGGGTGTGGAGCACGGCATCATCCGCAAGTCAGGTTCCTGGTACACCTACGACGGCGACCAGCTGGGTCAGGGCATGGAGAACTCACGTCGATTCTTGAAGGACAACCCGGAACTCACCGATGAACTGGAGCGTCTGATCAAAGCCAAGCTCGGTGTTGGAGTCATTGCTCCCACCGCAGATGAGGAAGCCCCCAAGCTCAAGGCAGTAGACGGTTTCTAGGCCGACATGAATACCGCACGTTGCAACCCGGAGCCGGCAGTTGACGCCAACCCGGCGTCAACTGCAAGATCCATTGTGTTGCGCCAGCTCTCTCACTCTGCCAAGAGTCGCTTCCAGCTCAGCCAGAAGCTGGCCGAACGGGACATTCCTGCTGATGTAGCCGAAGCGGTGCTGGACCGGTTCGAGGTGGTCAAGCTGATCGATGATTCCGAATTCGCTCAAGAATGGGTCCGCACCCGGTCACTGTACAAATCACTGGCCCGTGGAGCATTACGGCGAGAATTGGCAGAGAAGGGCATCGCAGAGGATCTCATCGAGGATGCCCTGGCGCAGGTTGATGACGATACGGAGCGGGAGCAGGCTCGTGATCTGGTGAAGCGCAAGGTCCGGCCTTCCATGAGTCTGGAGGATCGGGACGAACGGGATAAATACACCCGCAGGTGGGTGGCCATGCTGGCGCGGAAAGGCTTCAACCCCTCCCTCGCCTTCGGTATCGTCGGCGAAGTGATCGATGAAAGCCTCGTTGAAGATTGAGAAACTTCTGAGCTGAAAGGCTGCTGCAGTGGGGGATCCGGCGTCTGTTTCTGTATGACGGCCCCAGTACCAGCTATGCTGGCGACATATGCGTACTCAACTTCCACCCCTGAGTAGATTCCTTGTCGGCACCTTTACTGCAGGGATCTTCCTCGTCTGCGGGGTTGCTGTCGGGCCAGCACTCGCCCAAGAGGTGCCGCCGTCGGGCTTCCCAACGTGGGCGGAAGTCCAAGCTGCCAAGGGCGATGCGGCAGCCACGACCAGCGCAGTGTCCAAGATTGGGCAGTTGCTGGACGCACTGGAAAACGAAGCCGGCACCCTGGGCACAGCGGCAGTTGAAGCTGGCGCCAGCTACGCCGTGACTGAAAACAAACTCGAGGCCGCCGCCGCGGAGGTGAGTGTCTTGAATGAGCAGGCCAGCCGTGCGGGTGAGCAGGCGGCCAAACACAAAAAAGAAGCCGTTGCCGTCGCTGTTCAAAGTTATAAAAACGGCGGCACCGATTTCGGTCTTTTTGCCGCTGTCGCGGCGCTGGAAACACCTGAGAGTCTCAACGGTGTGGAGTTGCTGCAACACGTCGGAGCGCAAGCAGCCCTGAAACAAGCCATGTCCCAGCAATCGCAGGCGGCAGCGAGTGCCCTTGAGAAGACCCGGCAAGTAGCGCAGGACGCGCGAGCGCAATTAGCTGCTGAGGCATTGGTGTCAAGGGATGCCGCTGTTGCCGCACAAGATGCCGTGGTGGCACAGTTAGATGCCAAAAAGGAGCAAAGCGCCACTCTGATTGCTCAGTTGGCTACCCTGAAGAACACCACAGCAGCCAAAGAAGCGCAGTACAGGCAAGGGCAGGAAGAGTTAGCCGCCTATAACGAGGCGCAGGAAGCTAAACGCCTAGCTGCGGAGACGGCAGAAGCTGCCCGACAGGCCGAAGCGAAGCGCCAAGCAGAGGCCGCACAACAAAAACCAGGGGCCCTCAAACCAGCGCCGCAGCCCGGCAACCAGAACCCGGCACCGAAACCTGCTGTGCCCAAACCTGCTGCGCCCAAACCTGCTGCACCCATACCTGTTACTCCACCGGCGGAGACCAACCCCGGCGGTGGTTACATTCCCGTGGAGGTCCTGCTACCCAATATTCCTGGCGGTGCGGTCAATGATCCAGCTGGCGCCAAGGCCTACGCGTCCTCGCGGCTAGGTGCCTATGGATGGGCGCAGAGCGAATTTCAATGCCTAAACCAGCTGTGGGAGCGGGAATCGAATTGGCGCACCAACGCCACCAACCCCTACAGCGGCGCCTATGGCATTGCCCAGTCGCTACCTCCTGGCAAGTACGCTTCCGCCGGATCCGACTGGCTGACAAATTACAGAACTCAGATCGAATGGGGCATGGGCTACATCAAGAACCGTTATGGATCGCCGTGCGGAGCATGGAACCATTCCCAGAGTATTGGCTGGTACTGAGACCCACTCCCCGGCCCAAGTAGCCGGGCCGTTTAGCTGTTCTGAGGCTGTTGGTCTTAAGCTTGACCGGTGAGCCTGATCCCAAATAGCGTTGATCCTTCCGCCAGCCCCGTAAGCACAGCAACCCCAGCCAGTCAACCCCGCACCTATCAGGTACGCACTTATGGCTGCCAGATGAACGTCCATGACTCAGAGCGCATGGCCGGGCTGTTGGAAACCGCCGGGATGGTGGCCGTTGAAGAAGCCGGTCCAGCACGCATAGTTGATGCCAACGGCGAAGCTGTTCCCGATGTGGTGGTATTCAACACCTGCGCGGTCCGCGAAAATGCCGACAACAAGCTCTACGGCAACTTGGGAATGCTGGCACACATCAAGGAAACCAACCCCGGCATGCAAATTGCGGTGGGCGGCTGCTTGGCGCAAAAGGATCGCGAGACGATCCAGAAGCGGGCACCCTGGGTGGATGTTGTTTTTGGTACACACAATGTGGGGGCTTTGCCCGTTCTGCTCGAACGCGCACGGCACAACGCTGATGCGCAATTGGAGATCCTCGAGTCCCTCGAGGTGTTCCCTTCAACTTTGCCCACTCGCCGCGATTCGGTGTACTCGGGCTGGGTCAGCATCTCCGTCGGCTGCAACAACACCTGCACTTTTTGCATTGTGCCGTCGCTGCGTGGCAAGGAACGCGACCGCCGCCCCGGGGAAATTCTGGCCGAAATTCAGGCACTGGTCGACGACGGTGCCATCGAGGTCACGCTATTGGGTCAAAACGTGAACTCTTACGGGGTGGAGTTCGGAGACAAGCTAGCATTTGGCAAATTACTGCGTGCCTGCGGCGAGATCAAGGGTTTGGAACGGCTCCGCTTCACCAGCCCGCACCCGGCGGCATTCACCGACGATGTCATTGAGGCCATGGCCGAAACCCCCAACGTCATGCCGCAATTGCACATGCCCCTGCAATCGGGCTCCGATAAGGTCCTCAAGGACATGCGCCGGTCATACCGTTCGGCCAAGTTCTTGGGAATTCTGGACCGTGTGCGCGAACAAATCCCGCACGCCGCCATATCTACCGACATCATTGTGGGCTTCCCCGGGGAAACCGAGGAAGATTTCCAAGCCACGCTCGACGTCGTTGAAAAGTCACGCTTCGCCACCGCCTTCACTTACCAGTACTCCAAGCGCCCCGGTACCCCTGCCGCTGATCTACCCGATCAGCTGCCCAAGGAAGTTGTTCAAGAGCGCTTCTTGCGGTTGACGGCACTGCAGGACCGGATCTGTGCGCAGGAGAATGCGTTGCAGATTGGCCGCACGGTGGAGGTCATGGTGACAGCGACCTCCGGTCGCAAGGCTGCTGAGACCAACCGCTTGTCCGGGCGCGCCCGGGATCAGCGGCTGGTCCACTTCAGCGTCCCCGAAGGTGCCCAGGCCCCGCGCCCCGGCGATCTGGTCAGCGTCACCATTACCGGTGCTGCGGCATTCCACCTCGTGGCGGACCCTGATCTTGCCGACTACCAGCTGCGCCGCTCACGCGCCGGCGATGCCTGGGACTTGGCCCAAGCAGAATCCTGCGGAGTCCCCGCCGCGGCTGGAACTTCCGACGCCGTTCGGCCCAAGGTTAGTCTGGGCATGCCGACGCTTCCGGTTCGTTCAGCATGAGCCCAGCCCCGGCCGTTCCCGTGGAAACCGCGCCGGAGCAGCGTCCCGTGGTGGCTATCGTTGGACCGACAGGCTCGGGTAAATCAGAGTTGGCGTTGGCGTTGGCAGAGCGATTTGATGGCGAGGCCATCAATGCCGACTCAATGCAGTTTTACAGGGGCATGGACATTGGGACTGCCAAGCTACCACCAGCAGAGCGGCGCGGTATCGCACACCACCTGCTGGATTTCCTCAGCGTCAAGGAAGACACCACGGTGGCTGCCTTCCAACAGCTGGCCCGTGACGCCATCGCGGACATCCGTTCTAGAGGCAAGCTGCCCATTCTGGTGGGTGGTTCCGGTCTCTACAATCGGGCCGCCTTGGACGTCTTGGAATTCCCTGGCACTGACCCTGACGTCAGGGCTGTCTTAGAGAAGGAATTGGAGAACGCTGGCCTGGCTGCGCTGCTGCAGCGCCTGAACGAGGTGGACCCAGTCTCCGCTGCCCGCATCAACGACGGCAAGCGCGTGGTCCGGGCCCTAGAAGTGCATGCACTGACGGGACGGCCTTTCAGTTCGTTCATGCCAGATCGCCAGTACATCAGTCCCACAGTGCAGATCGGACTCAACGGTGACAGGGCCCAACTGCACCAGCGTCTGGGCGTGCGTGTTCACAAGATGGTCGATGCTGGTCTGCCCGAAGAAGTCAGGGCCCTCATTCCCGAAGGGTTGCGAGAGGGGCGCACAGCGCACAAGGCACTCGGTTACCAGCAGTTTCTACGCGTTATCGACGGCGAGTCCACCGTCGAGCGGGCCTGTGAGGAAACCATTGTGGCCACGCGCCAATTTGCTCGCCGCCAGCTCACGTGGTTCCGGGCCGATCCACGCGTTCACTGGCTGGATTGGTCCCAGCCGGATCTCAATGAGGCGGCAGCGGCACTGGTTGCCAGTGCCAGCCCTGCCCGCAGCTGAGTCAGCCCTGCGCGCCGAAAGCCAAGTACCGGCGTCGTGCGTGGGGTGCTTTAGAGTTAATCCATGACTGCAACCACTACCTCCCTGACAGGCCTGCGCTTTGGAAAAGGCCACGGCACCGGCAACGACTTTGTGCTGGTGGCCGATCCCGGGGGTGAACGTGAACTCGTGCCAGAGCAGGTTGCCCGGCTGTGTGATCGGCGCCGTGGACTGGGCGGAGATGGGCTGATCCGTGCCGTCCGCTCCAAGAACATCCCGGAAGGGACGGCGCTGCTGGAAGCAAATCCGGCCGCCGAATGGTTCATGGATTACTACAACGGCGACGGCTCCATCTCAGAGATGTGTGGCAACGGGGTACGGGTGTTCGTCCACTTCCTGGTGACTCAGGGACTCGTGAAACTGGGAGCTGGCGAAGAGCTGGTGATCGGCACCAGGGCCGGCGTGAAGATCGTGGCCCGCACAGCCGACGGCTATCGGGTGGACATGGGCCCCTGGGGGTTCATTCACCCTGAGCAGGCCCCTGGCGGCAGCGACTCCTTAGTCGAGACGACCGGGCTGACCGTGGCGCGCCCTGCCCTGTCCATCACCATGGGCAATCCGCACACGGTCGTAGCGCTGGCAGACCTGAGTGAACTGGCCGCCGCCAACCTCACCGTGGCGCCCATTGTCACCCCGGAACCCCCACACGGCACCAATGTGGAGTTTGCGGTGCCAGCTGAGCCCTTGGTGACGGACGACGTCGGACGCATCAGTATGCGTGTTCACGAACGTGGCGTGGGGGAGACACTTTCTTGCGGGACAGGTGCCTGTGCAGCGGCGGCGGCCACCCGTTTTTGGGCCGGCGACCAGGCCCCGGACAACTGGGCCGTAGCGGTGCCGGGCGGCATAGTGGGCGTGCGTTTCTTTGCCGGCCCAGATGGCCGCGAGCACGTAGAACTGAGCGGGCCCGCCGTCATGGTGGCCGAAGGCGTCTTTGCCGACGGGCTGAGCGCCTAGTGCACAGCTGCGTGGGGCCGGCTAGGGGTTGGTGCGGGTGACTTTCAGAATCCTGAACGCCTTGTTTGTCGAGTCGCGAGTAACAGTAAAGCCGGCCTCGGGGAACTGCTCGCTAAGTTCGGTTGTCAGCCAGCGCTGTAAAGAATCCGAACCAAGGTTCTTCTGCACCACAAGGTAGGCCGTGCCGTTATGGGCCAGCCGGGGCAGCCACATCATCAGGATCGAGTGCAGCTCGGCCTTACCCACGCGGATGGGCGGATTAGACCAGATGGTCGTAAAGCGCAAAGTCGGATCAACGGCGTCGGGAGTTGACGCTTTGACGTTGACCAAGCCCACAGCCTTGGCGTTTTCCTCGGTCAGCTCGATGGATCGCTCATTGACGTCCACTGCATAGACCATTGCTTCAGGGGAGCGCAACGCCAGAGTCAGCGCAATGGGTCCCCAGCCGCAGCCGATGTCCAAAAGGTTGCCGGCGGTGGCCGGTGGCGGGGCTTCGTTGAGCAAGATGGTGGTGCCTTTGTCCACGCCATCGGGGCTGAAAATGCCCCCGGCCGTGTGGAGGTTGCGCTCCTCGCCAGCCAAAAAGACGCGAAGGGGCCGACGTTTCATTGGTGTGGCCGGTTGTGAACTGAAATAGTGATCTGCACCCTGAGTACCCATAGTCATGCCAGATTAGTGCCCAATTCTCGGAAAGTGTATCTAGGCGCGCCTAAGCGCAGTGCCTGCACACGTGTGATTATCCACAAGCCACGAACCTCAAAAGGTGTGAGTGTCGGTGGCTCGGACTACGATTGAAGGTAACAGCCTATAAGGAGAATATGTCCCACGCATCTGCACACAATGGTTCCGACGGCAATGAGCTGCCCCGTGATGGGGAGCCCACGGTACCTTCACAGGGCCACAGCACGGGGGAGGAGTCCCTTTCCGCCGCGGAAATCGAAGCCGTGATTGACCGGATTTTGGCCAAAGACGCGGCTGCTTCCCGTGCCACGCGTGCGGATGAGGACATTGACGCGCAGGACCCCTTCGGGGGTGCCCCCGCAACAAGGCCCCTCGAAGGGCGGGCGCAAGCTGTGTCCACGCTGAATTTCCAACACAGCCGCTTTGACGGTGATCAGAGCGATTTGGCTGACCGCAACGCGCTGCGCCGCAAGGCAAGCCTGTCCACTGAACTCGAAGACGTCAGCGAAGTCGAGTACCGCCAATTGCGTCTTGAACGCGTTGTGCTCGCGGGTCTGTGGTCCTCTGGAACCATGGCCGATGCTGAGAACTCATTGCGGGAGCTAGCTGCCTTGGCTGAAACGGCCGGATCGGAAGTTTTGGATGGTCTGGTTCAGCGCAGAGCCAAACCTGATCCGGCAACGTTCTTGGGCCAAGGTAAGGCTCAGGAGCTCAAAGAGATGGTGCACGCTACCGGCGCTGACACTGTCGTCATCGACGGTGACCTCTCACCGTCCCAGCGGCGCACGCTTGAAGAGGTTGTCAAGGTCAAGGTCATTGACCGTACGGCTCTGATTCTGGATATTTTTGCTCAGCACGCTCAATCCCGTGAAGGCCGGGCTCAAGTTGAATTGGCCCAAATGGAATACCTCTTGCCACGACTGCGTGGCTGGGGTGACTCCATGTCTCGTCAGGCTGGTGGCCGGGTGGGTGCCGCAGGTGGCGGTATTGGCTCTCGTGGTCCCGGTGAAACAAAGATGGAACTGGACCGGCGCAAGATCCGCACCCGCATGGCTAAGTTGCGCCGTGAGATTGCGGCCATGGCTCCATCGCGTGAAACTAAACGTGCCAACCGCAAACGTAACAACGTGCCCTCGGTGGCTATCGCCGGTTACACCAATGCGGGCAAGTCCTCGCTGCTGAACCGCCTCACGGATGCTGGGGTGCTGGTCGAGAACGCCCTGTTTGCGACGCTTGATCCAACGGTCCGCAAAACCGAAACATCCGATGGCCTGGGATATACCCTGGTGGACACTGTTGGGTTTGTCCGGGCACTGCCTACACAGCTGGTGGAGGCCTTCCGCTCCACCTTGGAGGAAGTTGCCGACGCAGATCTGATCCTGCATATTGTTGATGCTTCCCACCCTGACCCCGAAGGACAGATCTCTGCAGTGCGCTCGGTGTTTGCTGAAGTTGGGGCACTACAGATCCCCGAAATCATCATCCTGAACAAGGTAGATATTGCCGATCCTTTTGTGGTGGAACGTCTTCGCCAACACGAGTCCCGTTCCTTGGTGATCTCGGCCAGAACAGGACAAGGTATCGAGGAGCTGCTCGAAGCCATCAAGGACGGCATTCCGCACCCCAGCGTGGTGCTCACATTGCTTGTTCCCTACGAGCGTGGCGATGTACTGAACAAGTTGCATCGCAGCGATGCTGAGATCATCAGTCTGGAACATGGCGAGCAAGGCACCTTGGTTCAGGTTCGGGTCCGAGAAGACTTGGCTGCAGAGGTTGAACCGTTTGTCCAGCATGCCTGATAGTGAACTTTCTCAGCAGGCCTTGGACCTTTTGGATCGGGCCGTCGATGCCATGGGCGGGCAACGTCGTGACGGCCAGCATGAAATGGTACGCCGGGTGGTTGCCGCCCTTGAGAGTGGTGACCACCTGCTGGTTCAAGCGGGAACCGGGACCGGCAAGTCACTTGCTTACCTGATACCACTGATCGTGAACTCCCTGACCAGTGACAAACCTGCGGTGATTGCAACGGCCACCCTGGCTCTCCAGGCTCAGATTGTGGGCCGAGACGTACCTAGGCTATTGGCTGCCCTGAAGCCAATGTTGCCGCGGGCCATTGATGTTGCGCTGGTCAAAGGCCGTAGTAACTATGTGTGCCAGCAAAAACTGGCTGGCGGTTTCCCAACCGAAGATACCGGTGAGGGCGCCCTGTTTAGTCTCGGTGAAGACAACGTTGCCCACCCTCCGAGCGCCACCTCGGGGCCCACCTCACAGCTTGGCAAGGACGTGGTGCGTCTGCGTGAATGGGCCCAGGAAACAGACACGGGTGACAGGGACGAAATTGTTCCGGGAGTGACGGACAAAGCTTGGCGGCAGGTCTCTGTAACCTCCATGGAATGTCTGGGCGCCCAGAAGTGTCCCATGGCAACCGAATGCTTCTCCGAGCTGGCCCGTGCCCGCGGAGCAGAGGCTGACATTGTGGTCACCAACCACGCCATGCTGGCCATCAGTGCCTTTGAAGGCATCGCCGTTCTTCCCGACTATGACGTGGTGGTGGTCGATGAAGCGCATGAGCTTCAGGATCGTGTGACAGGAGCTGTTACCGGGCAACTTTCCGTGCAGATGGTGCAGGCTGCGGCGTCAAGCACCCGCAAGCACACCGCTGTTTCAGTTGATGCCTTGCATGCCAGCGCCGCGGCACTGGACCTGGCCCTAGCTGGCGTTCCTGAGGGGCTGTTCCCGCAGGGACTCAATGAAGTGCAGGCGCAGGCTGTGGAGCAGTTGCGTGATGCAGTGCGAGCAGCTTTGTCCGATTCGAAGCCGGAGGGCAATGCTGCCGCCGACGGCGGGCGTTCCATTGCCCGTTCCAGGCTCAACTTGATCTTCGATTTATGCGAACGTTTGCTGGTTGCCAATGATGCTCGGGAGGTGGTGTGGGCGTCGCGTCCAGGCGCCTTCGCGCCGGGGAAGGGCTATCAGAAAGCGGATGAAACTGAGCCGGCGGTGCTCAATATTGCGCCACTGAGCGTGGCGATGAAATTGCGCGAAGGGTTGTTTGCCGACCGGACGGTGGTGCTCACTTCAGCAACACTGGCTATCGGCGAGTCATTCCAATCCACCGCTGGCGGGCTGGGGCTTTTGGGCCCCAGCGCTCCCGCCTGGACGGGAGCGGATGTGGGTTCACCATTCGACTACCCCAAACAAGGCATGCTCTATGTTGCGGCCCATCTGCAGAAACCCGGTTTCGGGATGTCCGCTGAGCAATTAGATGAATTGGAAGCGCTCATCACCGCGGCAGGTGGCGGAACCCTGGCGCTGTTCTCTTCGCGGCGTGCTGCTGAAGATGCGGCTGAGAAGCTCCGCAAGAAGCTCAAGGTGAAGATCTTGTGCCAGGGCGACTCCTCCATGTCCGGACTCATTAAGCAGTTCGCCGACGAACCGGACACCTGCCTTTTTGGCACCATGTCGCTATGGCAGGGTGTTGATGTTCAAGGAGCCTCCTGCCGGCTGGTGGTGATTGATAGGATCCCGTTCCCGCGCCCAGACGATCCACTGGTCACGGCGCGTGCTCGGGCCGTGGCGCAAAGTGGCGGCGACGGATTTATTGCCATCTCTGCCACTCATGCCGCTGTGCGGTTAGCCCAGGGTGTGGGCCGCTTGATCCGTTCCAGCCAGGACCGGGGAGTGGTTGCTGTGCTAGATTCTCGGTTGGCCAATGCCAGCTACGGCGGTTTTCTACGCGCTGCGTTGCCGCCCTTCTGGTCCACTAAGGACCGAGCCGTGGCTTTGGGTGCCCTGAAGCGTCTCTCCGGCAAGTAGTCCCAGCGACGCCAAAGCACCCCCGTCAGCTATCGAGCTTACGGGGGTGCATTTGTATTTCTGCGCTAGGATCCGGCCGCGGCGCACCAGCAGCTACTCGTTGATAATGACTGGCAACGGTTAGAGACTTCGGAGGACCGAGACGACCTTGCCCATGATGGTGGCATGGTCACCCAGAATCGGCTCATAGCGGGTGTTCTGTGGCAGCAGCCACGTGTGACCGTCGCGTTGCCGGAAGGTCTTTACCGTTGCTTCATCTTCGAGCAAAGCTGCCACGATGTCCCCGTTGTTGGCTGTTGGCTGTTGACGGACAACCACCCAGTCACCGTCGCAGATGGCGGCGTCGATCATCGAGTCACCTTGAACTCGGAGCATGAAGAGCTCACCGCTGCCTACGATCTGCCGTGGCAGAGGCATGATGTCATCCACTGACTGATCAGCCAGGATGGGTCCACCTGCGGCGATACGGCCCACTAGCGGCACAAACGCGGTGTCCGAAGAGCTGCTCAGTTCGGCGAAATTCAGTCCATTGGAACTGCGGAGATTCTTGGGGGCGCTCACCCCTTCAATTTCGACAACGCCGCTGTCCAGCACCAGCGGGATAAGAACTTCCATGGCACGGGGACGCTTAGGGTCACGGCGTAAATAGCCATGGCGCTCCAGCTGGGTCAGCTGATGAGTGACGCTGGAGAGACTCGCCAGCCCCACTGAATCGCCAATTTCGCGCATCGAGGGCGGGTAGCCCTTGTCGGCAATGCATCGTTGGATGCACTCGAGAATTTTCTTCTGCCGTACCGTCAGCCCCTTCATTCCAGCGCGGCTGGGTGCTTGGGGAATGCGGTGCGGCGGGTCTGGAAGCGCCATGGTTCCGTCGGTCCTTTCGTGGCTGCCCTGAACAATGTCAGTGCCTGCTGGTGGACTGCATCTAGCGGCCAATCCTTGTTCTGCAAGTTTAAGCCACGAAGAGGCGAATTTCAAACATTTGTTCTATTTGCTCTTGGCAAGTGTCGTCTATAGATGCTAAAACTGTACTAGTAGGAAATTAGAACATACGTTCTATCGAATATGTTGATTGTGGAATCTTGGTCCGATGGATGCAGCTAGCCCAGGGATCCTAGGTTCACGGTGAAAGGACCAGAAATCATGAACGCATTGCTTATCTCCCACGCATCCTTTGGCGCGTCCCTAGCCGGTGCGGCGCCCACTGTGAGTAGTGCTGGTAATCATGGCGGTGTTCGAAGCGGTGCTGTTCGAAGCGGTGCTGTTCGATCCACCAGTATGCGGGCGCCCGCTGCCCAGTCTGACGAAGCACGGTTTGGTGCAGAGTCGTCCGGGGAAATGGGTCGTAGTTCCCTGAACGTGCTTGCCGGTGCTGGGCTCAGTTTGACACGCCGTGGCCGGTTGGTGTTCTTCGGTATCCCGGCCATCGCTGCCGCGGCGCTGATCTTGTTTGTTTCTTTCGCCATCATGGCTGGCTCGTTTGCTAGTCCGGCAAACGCGGCTAGTGAGGTAAAGGCGGTCAACATGGCTGACTATGCTGTGGCTGTGACAGTCCTGCAGGGCGACAGTTTGTGGAGCATCGCCGGTGCTGCCGACCCCACTCGCGATGTGCGTCATGTGGTCCGTGAAATCATTGCGTTGAACGAGCTGGGCACGGGCGTTCTGCAGGCAGGTCAGCGACTTTACGTCCCCATCCCGAAGTAGCGTTACTCCGGGAGACGGTGTCCGCATGGTGTCATCGTTTCGGACTTTTCCGCGGCCTGCAAATATGCTGGAAGGTATGGACCAGTTTGAACGCCTAAGTCAATTGCCGCTTCGTGACGACTTGCGTGGCCAGCACCCCTACGGAGCACCACAGCTTGATGTTCCGGTGCTGTTGAATGTCAATGAAAATACCTTTGGTGTTCCGGCAGACGCCAAGGAAGCAATCCTGGCAGCCGTGGCTCAAGAGCTAGATGGACTAAACCGCTACCCGGACAGGGAATTCACCGTCCTGCGCCAAGAGTTGGCGGCGTATCTTGGCCACAGCCTAAGTGAAGATAATCTTTGGGCGGCCAACGGTTCCAATGAGGTGCTCCAGCAGTTGCTGCAGGCCTTCGGAGGCCCGGGACGCACCGTAATGGGATTCCCTCCCACATATTCCATGTACCCGCTGCTGGCCAGCGGAACCGGAACAGGGTACATTGCAGGATCCCGTGCTCAGGACTACAGCCTTTCTGCAGAATCCGCCGCCGAACAGGTTCGTCAGCACGCGCCAAACCTCGTTTTCCTCTGCTCGCCCAACAACCCCACCGGAACGGCCTTGGGCCTAGATGTTGTGGAAGCCGTCTACGCGGCCGGCGAGGCGTCTCAAACCGTGGTCATTGTTGACGAAGCCTACGCAGAGTTTTCCCACACCGGAACTAAGAGTGCCCTGAACTTGCTCGAAGGCAGGCCCCGATTGGTGGTCTCACGCACCATGAGTAAGGCCTTCGCATTGGCCGGTGCGCGGCTAGGCTATCTGGCCGCTGCGCCGGAGGTCACCGACGCTCTGCGCCTGGTTCGCCTGCCGTACCACCTCTCCGCCATCACCCAAGCAACTGCAGTGGCGGCTCTGCGGAACTCCACGTCATTACTGGCCAATGTGGAGCAGATCAAAGTGCAGCGGGACCGGATTGTCGCCGAGCTCATTGAGTTAGGGCTGAGCCCCGCGCCGTCTGATTCCAACTTTGTCTTCTTCGGTGGACTTGAGGACCCGCATGCCGTCTGGGAGGCGTTGCTAGCCGACGGCGTCCTGATCCGCGACGTCGGGATTCCCGGCCACTTGCGCGTCACAGCGGGAACGGAAGCCGAGACCACGGCGTTCCTCAAGGGATTGCGCGCCTGCCTCACCGCCTAGCGAACTGCGGAGGCGCCGCCGTCGAACATGGGGGCTTCCTTCTCGCGGTATTCCCACTAGGGGACAGGTTTGGGCATAATCATGCCTTCTCTCCTAAACTGGTAGCACTACACCAATTACGTTTGCGCGCCCGTCCCTGCCCGGTAACTGCCGGGTGTGAAGGCGCACCACAACAAAGGACTGCCGCAATGACTGAGAACAGCCCGAATCCCGGCCAGGGACGTACTGCCCGCCTGGAACGTGCCACGAGCGAGTCAAGCGTCATGGTGGAGATCAACCTCGACGGTACCGGCGTGTCAAACATTGATACCTCCGTGCCTTTCTATGACCACATGCTCACAGCCTTGTCTAAGCACTCCCTGATTGACATGAACATCAAAGCCACCGGTGATACGCACATCGATGCCCACCACACGGTAGAAGACGTGGCCATTTCCTTGGGAGAAGTACTCAAGGAAGCGCTGGGTAACAAGGCTGGGATCCGCCGCTTTGGCGAAGCCACAGTCCCGTTGGATGAAGCACTGGCCAACGCTGTGGTGGATCTTTCTGGCCGCCCCTACTTGGTACATGGCGGCGAGCCTGCCGGTCAGGAGTACCACCTGATCGGCGGTCACTTCACGGGATCGCTCACCCGCCACGTCTTTGAAGCCATCACTTTGCATGCGCAGATCTGCCTCCACATGACGGTTATTGCTGGCCGCGATCCGCACCACATCGTTGAAGCACAGTTCAAGGCTTTCGCCCGGGCACTGCGCTCGGCCGTTGAAGCCGATCCCCGCGTCACCGGAATCCCATCCACGAAGGGTCTTTTGTGAGTTCTGGAGTTAGCGAAGCGGCAGTAAGCAACAACGCCGGTAGTGATAAGCCCACGGTCACGGTGCTGGACTATGGATCGGGTAACGTCCGCTCCGCCGTCCGCGCGCTGGAACGTGCCGGTGCAGTGGTTACGCTCAGCGCCAAGCCCGAGGATGTTCTGAACGCCGACGGTCTGGTCGTTCCCGGTGTCGGCGCCTTCGGTTCGGTCATGGACGAGCTCAAAGCCGTTGATGCTCTGCGTATGATCGGACGCCGCGTTGCCGGTGGCCGGGCAGTTCTAGGCATCTGCGTAGGGATGCAGGTCCTCTTCGACGCCGGTGTAGAGCACGGCACCCATCGCGAAGGCATGGGGGAGTGGCCTGGAGTGGTCGAACTGTTACCTGCACCCGTGGTCCCGCACATGGGCTGGAACACTGTGACTGCGGCGGAAGGATCCATGCTCTTTGAAGGTGTGGAATCCGAACGCTTCTACTTTGTACATTCTTATGGTGTGCAAAAGTGGGACTTTGAAGTCCTGCAGCCCAAAATGCGTCCGCCCATGGTGACCTGGTCCGAGCATGGTGCCCCGTTCATCGCGGCCATGGAAAACGGCCCGCTCTGTGCAACACAGTTCCACCCGGAGAAATCCGGTGACGCGGGAGCGCGCATGCTGCGTAACTGGGTCAATTCCCTGACAAAGGCGGCTCGCTGATGTATTCGTTGTTGTTGATGGCTTTGGCTGGCCTGCTCATCGGTGGAGCGTACACGTTCTACCAGCAGAAAACCGCGCGCTGGATCCCCATCAGCTTTGCCGCACTGGCCGCCATGTCACTCATTGCCGCCTACTTGCTCACGCTCTAGTCTTCTGCTTTTCTTGCTTCAGGCTCTTCTCATTTCACGCACTACCCGCGGCCGTGCCGCAATTTTCATCCTGTCGTTTCCACCCGTAGATAAAACAACGTTGAGGACCCCATGACCACCCCCATTTTGGAATTGCTGCCCGCTGTAGACGTTGTGGACGGCCAGGCCGTGCGCTTGGTGCAGGGCGAGGCGGGCTCGGAAACGAGTTACGGCTCCCCACTCGAAGCGGCCATGAAGTGGCAGAACGACGGTGCAGAATGGGTTCACCTTGTGGATCTTGACGCTGCCTTTGGCCGTGGCTCAAACACGGAGTTGTTGCGCGAAATGGTGCAGGCCCTAGACATCAAGGTTGAGCTCTCCGGTGGTCTGCGCGATGACGCAACGCTGGAAGCAGCACTCGAACTTGGGGTAGGCCGCGTCAACTTGGGCACAGCCGCTCTGGAGAACCCCGAGTGGACCGCAAAGGTCATTGACCGTTTTGGTGACAAGATCGCCGTGGGCCTTGATGTTCGAGGCACCACCTTGGCAGGGCGGGGCTGGACCAAGGAAGGCGGGGATATCTGGGAAGTCCTGGCCCGCCTGGAAGATGCCGGCTGCGCCCGTTACGTGGTCACGGATGTCACGAAGGATGGCACGTTGCGCGGACCCAACGTGGAGCTGCTGCGCGAAATGTGCACCCGCACTTCGAAACCTGTGGTGGCTTCGGGTGGAATTTCCAGCCTTGAAGACCTGCGGGTGTTGCGCGAATTGGTTGGTGAAGGCGTGGAAGGGGCCATTGTTGGCAAGGCTCTATACTCTGGCGCGTTCACGCTCCCGCAGGCCCTTGATGTTGCAGGCCGTCGCTAAATCATGACTGAGCTGCCCAAGAAACATCTGCCCGGACATATCGCAGCGGCTCTGGCCGGTGCTGGCGGCAGCACCGATTCTGCCGGGCAGCCCTGGGCGGGCCGGGATCTTCCCGCGCAGGAAAAGTACCACAACTTTGACACCGACGACGGCGCCATGGACACCGGGTTTGCCGCCGCTCTTGAGGCGCTTGCGGCAGGTGACGGCAGCGAAGCGCAGGTTGTTGCCTCTCTCGCCACTGCCCGGGTCTTCATTCCGATCGTGGCGCAGCTGGCCGAACAGACCGTGGGTGAGACTGGTCTGGTCTCGGACAAGGAATCGGACATGGCACTGGTGACGGTACAAGGGCCTGATGGTCGCCGAGCGCTGCCTGTATTTTCCAATGCTGGGGCTTTGGCCCGCTGGCATCCTGAGGCACGCCCGGTTGCCGTTTATGCAGCGCGGGCAGCGTTGTCTGCGGTGGCCGAAGAAGCGCAGCTGCTGGTCCTAGATCCCGGCTCCGAGCGTCCTTTTGTGGTGCGCCGTCCGGCCATGTGGTCGCTCGCGCAACAGCAACAGTGGGAGCCCAGCTACGGCGATGCAGCGGTTCAGCGTGTTTTGCGCGAGTCCGTGTCTTCGTTAGGTAACACAGCAGTGGTGGACATTTCTGCCAGCGCCGGTCAGGGCATACAATCCCAGTGGTACTCAAAAGCTGAACCGTCGGCACTGATAGTGTCCGGCGGTGGAATCGGCCCAGAACTCTGTGTCACCATCACCTTATTGCCCGGGCTGGACCAGGTGTCGGTCAACGGTGTGCTCTCTGCTCTGCAAGCTTCTTGGGCAGCAAATGAGTATTTTGCCCAGGCAGTGGATTCAATCCATGTTCGCCTTCGGCACCCCCATATTCAGGACAACACCATCGCAACGTAGCCTCGGCGCTCTCATGTGATGGAACACGAAAGAGAGCTCACCGAAGTGAATTTTGCTGCCTACCGTGAAATCCTCGCGGTCGCACCTGTGCGCAGGCTGTTGATTGTGGCCATGTTTGCGCGTATTCCGCATGCAGCCGCAGGTGTGCTGCTGACTTTGCATGTGGTTGAAACGATGCAGCTGAGCTACGCCTCAGCAGGGTTTATTGCTGCGGCCATCACCATCGGCATGGCGTTCGGCGCTCCGTGGCGAGGAAGGCTCGTGGACCTCTATGGGCTACGCAAGGCGCTGCTGCCCTCTGTGTTCGCCGAGGTAGTGGTGTGGAGTTTAGCTCCGTTCCTGAATTTCCAGCTCCTTATGCTGGCTGCCTTCATTGGCGGTATCTTTGCTGTCCCCATCTTCTCCTTGGTACGCCAAGCACTCAGCGTGATGGTGCCCCAAGACCAGCGGCGCACCGCTTACGCATTGGATTCCATGGGCGCTGAAATCACCTTTATGATTGGGCCCGCTGCCGGTGTGTTGATAGCAACCACCATTCACACGGTGGTGGGTCTGATCATCATCGGTGTCACCGCGTCCCTTGCCGGTGTTTTTTTGATGGTTTTCAACCCGCCCACAAGAACTGGCCAAAAAGGATCATTCGTCTCCGTCGGCGTGGTTGAGTCCCATCCGTTGGATGCAGTCGAGGATCGTGAAGCACCGGACTTCTCGGGGAAGAACGCGCTGGGCCGTTTGTGGGGAGGGGCTCGACACAATCTGCGCTGGGTCAATATCGCGGTGCTGGCTATTTTGGGCACCTCCTTGGGCGCCGGCCTGGTTTTGGCTGGAACCAACGTGGGTATGGTCGCGGTCATGCGCGAAAACGACGTCGTTGGTGATCTGGGCATCGTGTTCATCTTCTGGTGTGGAGCCTCGATCGTTGGCGGCATTCTCTACGGTGCCCTCAAGCGCTCCATCAATCCGCTGTGGCTACTGATGGCTATGGCGATCCTGATCATCCCCATGGGATTTGCCACTAATGCGTGGATGTTGGGGCTGCTATCGATTCTTCCGGGCCTACTCTGCGCTCCGGTCCTGACCTCAAGCGCTGAACACATTGCTGACCTGGTGTCCGAACGGCGCCGCGGTGAGGCCATGGGCTGGTACGGCTCCTCCATGACTATCGGTAGCGCCATGGGTTCCCCTTTTGCAGGGGCCATGATTGATGGCATCGGCCCGTGGGCCGGCTTTGCCATCATAGGTTTGGTCTGCGGCCTCTTGTCGATCATCGGATTGTTCGCTATGGCTATCTGGCGTCGTCGCCGACGCAGCGCGGCAGGTAGTCACGGCGCGGTGGGCAGTCACGACCTCACGGACGGCGACAAGAACGACACCTTGGGTGACGTTTCCGGCGAGCTTGATGACCTGCTGGGGGAGCCGGATCCCGTCTGAGTAGCTCGTGATGCAGCTGAGTTTTCCGACCCCGCATGAAAAATGCCACTGTTTGGGTAATATGCCACAGTTTAAACTGTGGCATATTACCCAAACGGTGGCATTTTTCGCGAAAACCCTGAGTGAGGAGGGAGGTCACCAGGGGAAGTGGGTGGGTGGGCCCACGTTCATGCTTGGAGCGGGTGGGATTAGTTCGAGTGGGACTAGTTGACGGCGCCCGTGAACTTCTCGCCCGGTCCCTTGCCCGGCGCGTCCGGGATGGTTGAAGCTTCGCGGAATGCGAGCTGCAGTGAACGCAGGCCATCGCGCAACGGTCCGGCGTGCTGGCTGCCAATTTCCGGGGCCGCGGCTGTGACGAAGCCGGCCAGAGCGGTGATCAACTTCCGGGCCTCATCTAGGTCCTTGAGCTCTTCGGCGTCCGGGCCTGCCGCCAAGCCACACTTGACCGCTGCTGCGCTCATGAGGTGAACGGCCGCGGTGGTGATGACCTCGATGGCGGGAACTTCGGCGATGTCGCGCACTACGGAAGCTGCCTGGCTATCGCTCAGGGCCTCTTCCGGGGCGGGCTGGAAGGTGTTGCGGGTGTCCGAATTATTATCTGAGCTACTCATACTGCTAAGCTTGTCACAGACCAACGCGATGCTGTTATTTCGGCAGTCCCGAGGAATCCCAACTAAGGATTCTTTGTGAGCTGAGAAATGTACTACAATCGTGTTTGCAAGTGGAGTCCTCTCCCACCTTTCGACCCAGTAATGGAGTTGTCTGGTTTAGGTTGGCGCTTTCCGTTCATGGAGAGCCAGACAGTACCCGTAACGGGTCTGCACGCCAATTCTTCGAGGCCTCCATTGCATCAGCAAATTGGGGGCCTTCTTCGTTGCTGATGGTATTCACACTTTCAAGCAACAGGAGTCACACATTAGCGAGCCACGCATCAATGATCGAATTCGCGTCCCCGAGGTGCGGTTGGTTGGACCAGCAGGCGAACAGGTAGGTGTCGTTCGCATTGAAGACGCCCTCCGTTTGGCAGCCGAGTCTGACTTGGATCTGGTTGAGGTCGCACCGACGGCTAAGCCGCCGGTGTGCAAACTGATGGACTTCGGCAAGTACAAGTACGAAGCCGCCGTCAAGGCTCGTGAAGCCCGCAAGAACCAGACCAACACCGTTTTGAAGGAAGTTCGCTTCCGCCTCAAAATTGACACGCACGACTACGAGACGAAGCGCGGTCACGCACTTCGCTTCCTCGGTTCCGGTGACAAGGTCAAGGCCATGATCCAGTTCCGCGGTCGTGAGCAGCAGCGCCCCGAAATGGGTATGCGCCTGCTGAACAAGTTCGCCGCAGATGTTGCCGAGGTTGGCATCATCGAGTCCAGCCCCCGCATCGACGGCCGCAACATGGTCATGGTCATCGGCCCGTTGAAGAACAAGGCCGAAGCCAAGGCTGAGGCACGCCGCCACCAGCAGCGCGCCGATGCGAAGGCACACAACGAGGCAGTGGCTAATGGCACCGCCCGTGTTGATGTGGACCGCGACAACAAGGCGCCCATGACTCAGTCTCTGGCGGATCTCTTGCCTGACGGTTTGCACCTTAACGAAGACGTGCCGGCTCCCGCCGCCGACGTTACTGAGGAAGTTGCCGCTACGGTAACGGAGGAAGTCGTTGAGACTGCCGCCGGGAACGAAACTGCGGCGCCCGAAGTAGCTCCGGCCAAGGAAGCCCCGGTAGAAAAGCCGGCTCCCGCCGTCGTACCTGCCAAGGCACCTGCTACCAAGGCTCCCGCAGCCAAGGCACCCGTTGCTAAGTCCGCTCCGGTGAAAGCCCCAGCTAAGGCTCCCGCAGCGAAACCGGCAGTTGCTCCAAAACCGGCAGTTGCTCCCAAGCCCGTGGCTGCAAAGCCCATCCCCATGCCGAAGCCGATGGCCAAGCCCGCAGCAGTAAAGCCTGTTGCGAAGCCCGCCGCCAAGGCAGCAGCAAAACCCGCCGCGAAGGCTGCAGCTGCAAAGCCTGCCGCCGCGACGGAGACCCCCAGCTCAGCTGAATAAGGTTCATACCTTTCAGCGGTGAATACACCCACACAGTGACCCAATCGGTCGCTGCAAGAGAACCACAGGCAGCGCCGGTGGATACGTAAGGAGATAGGTCCTCATGCCTAAAATGAAGACACACAGTGGTGCTAAGAAGCGATTCAAGCTGACCGGTTCCGGTAAGCTCGTTCGCCAGCAGGCTAACCGCCGCCACTACTTGGAGCACAAGCCCTCCAGCTTGAAGCGCCGCCTGAAGGGTGACCTCCTGGTTGCCAAGGCAGATGTGCGCAACATCAAGAAGATGCTCGGCATCTAATTTCGCAAGTCAATCGGTGTCATTCCCAGTTCAGGGTCTAACACCATTCATCAAAGCCTTCCCTGGCATGATTGGCTTGGGATCTTTAAAATTGAAGGAGTACGCACGTGGCACGTGTGAAGAGGGCTGTAAACGCCCACAAGAAGCGTCGGGTTATTCTTGAGCGCGCAAAGGGTTACCGTGGACAGCGTTCACGCCTGTACCGTAAGGCCAAAGAGCAGCTGCTGCACTCGTTCGTGTACAGCTACGGTGACCGCCGCAAGCGCAAGGGTGACTTCCGTCGCCTGTGGATCCAGCGTATCAACGCTGCATCACGCGCCAACGGCCTGACCTACAACCGCTTGATCCAGGGCCTGAAGGCTGCACAGATCGAGGTTGACCGCCGTATGCTGGCCGACCTGGCTGTCAACGACGCTGGTGCTTTCACCGCACTGGTTGGCTTGGCTAAGGCTGCACTGCCTGCTGATACTTCAGCTCCGGTTGCTAAGTAATTTTCGTTTTACCGTATGACTGTTTTACCTTGGAGCCGTTGAGTTCTAAGTTCCTGTGCAGTGACTGCTAAAGTCCTAAGCATGAATGAATCCGGGCGCCCGCCAGCAGATGCAATGACTAATCCTCGAGCAGATCGAGTGAGGGATGTTGCCAAACTGGTTGGGCGCTCGGGCCGTTTAAAGCGTCGTCAGTTTTTCGCTGAGGGACCTCAGGCTGTCCGTGAAGCACTGCGTGCACACCGCGACTGCTTGGATGCCGGCGGGACGCCGGTGGTGGAGGCCCTGTACGCCACGGTTGAGTGCCTGAAGAAGTTTCCCGAGCTGTTTGAAGCGGCCTCGGACCCCGGCTCCCGCCTCTCAATTCGAATCGCCAGTGACATGGTTCTCGCTGCCATGACAGATACAGTCTCCCCTCAGGGAGTGGTAGCTGTGTGCAATTTCGTGGACGTTCCTCTTGAAGCAGTCTTGGCTACCAAACCTAAACTGATTGCCATGTTGTGCCGTGTGCAGGACCCGGGCAATGCTGGAACGGTTCTCCGCGCAGCTGATGCAGCGGGCGCAGACGCCGTGATCTTCTCCCAGTCAAGCGTGGATATTTACAACCCCAAGGCTGTCCGCTCCACGGCGGGCTCACTGTTCCACCTGCCTGTTGTGCTAGGCGCCGATGTAGCCCAGGTTGTCGCAGCAGCCAAGGAAGCTGGTGTGGGAATCCTCGCCGCAGATGGCTACGGCCAGCTGAATCTAGACCTGTTGCAAGACGAGAGCGCCGCACGCGCCTTTGACCAGGAAATCCCAGATTCCAGCTATGACTTGGCAGCTCCCACCATGTGGCTCTTTGGCAACGAGGCCCAAGGCCTTGCGGGGGAAGAGAAATCTCTGGCTGATTACCGTGTAGCCGTTCCTGTCTATGGGGCGGCTGAATCACTCAACCTTGGAACAGCAGCAACGGTGTGCCTGTACGCCAGCGCAAGGGCACAACGCCGGAGCCACTAACAAGGTGTAGCTCAGGAGCGTGTGACTAGGCCCTATCGGACCTCGGCGTACTGTCCCGGACCTCGGGCACCGTCCCGGGTTCCGGGCACCGGGCTACGGATGGCAGGCACCGCTGGAGCGTCAAAAAAAGATCCTCCCCGCTCAACCCCTTGAGGGATTGTGCGGGGAGGATCTTTTGCAGGGACTTCTGCTCCTACTGAGAGGGGGCCTTCAAGCCTTTCTGGCCGCTCAGATCCTTCTTATCAAGCAGGCCACTGATCAGGGCAATGCCCAAGCCCAACACGGCCAAGACGGCGCCTACAAGCGCAGGTGCAGTGAATCCCCATCCCCACGTGATGACCAGCCCGCCCACGAAAGCCCCGAGCGCGTTGGCCATATTCAGTGCCGAGTGGTTCAGGGAGGACGCCAGCGTTGGAGCCCCGGGCGAGACGTCCAAGAGACGCGTCTGCAATGAAGGAATGAGCATGGCGCCTGAGGCGCCAATCACGAAGATCATCAGCAGCGCCATCCACTGAATATGGACTGAGACTGCGTACAACACCAACATGGCAGCAATGAAGGTCATCACGGCGTAGATGCTGCCCATGACGGACCAATCGGCGAGCCTTCCGCCAATGTAGTTTCCTACCACCATGCCCACGCCGTAGAGGCCAACGATGATGGGCAGGAACCCTGCATCGAAGCCGGCAACATCGGTCATGGTGTTGGCAACGTAGGTGTAGACGGCAAAGAAGCCACCAAAACCAACCACGCCTACCAACAACGTCAGCCAGACTTGGCCGCGCCGCAACGCGCCCAGTTCCTTGCGCAGGCTCGCACCGGGCTGAGCTTTTTGAGATGGAATGAATATCCCGATGAACACCATGGTGATGACACCGATGATGCCGACCAGGACGAACATCCAGCGCCACCCGAACTGCTGGCCCACAAGCGTAGCGAGCGGAACACCGAGCACGTTGGCAATGGACAAGCCCATCATGACCATCGAAATGGCCCGTCCGCGCTTGCTAGGGGCGACCAAAGACGCTGCTAATACTGCCGCCACGCCAAAGAATGCGCCGTGGGGAAGGCCCGCGATGAAGCGTGTGATCAGCAAGGTGTTGTAGTCCACGGCGAAGATGGAGAGCAAGTTGCCTACGGTAAACAGGGCCATCAAGCCCAGCGCCAACGTCTTGCGCGGCATTTTTGCGCCAATGGCGACCAGTAGCGGTGCGCCCACCACCACTCCGAGAGCATAGGCGGAGATGACATGGCCGGCGGTGGGGACGCTGACTCCTACGCCTTCGGCCACGTTGGGCAACAAGCCCATCATGGCGAATTCCGTGGTGCCGATGCCAAAGCCGCCAATGGCTAGCGCGAAGATTGCCCAAGCAACGGAGTTGGGCGAGGGCGGGGTGGTGTTCGGCCGGTTT
This sequence comes from Arthrobacter sp. Sr24, assembly GCF_054511175.1. Taxonomy (NCBI): domain Bacteria; kingdom Bacillati; phylum Actinomycetota; class Actinomycetes; order Micrococcales; family Micrococcaceae; genus Arthrobacter; species Arthrobacter sp. Sr24. The sequence continues at coordinate 51,679 of NZ_JBTNDB010000014.1, forward strand.
TTAAGCTGGGTCATTGAAACGAACTTTCACAAGGTGGGGTTCCGGTTCCGCTAAAGCGGTAGGTGCCGGCGCCACAGTGCGCAACGGCTCGACATGAAGAAGTCCCTCCCAGTCTAGTTCGACCTAGACTTGCCTAGTGACGACAATGAAACAAATCGTAGGCGCAGCATTAGTTGACTCGCTTGAAAAACCGCAAATGCTTTTGGCCGCCCGACGCACTGCACCGCCTGAATTTGCGGGCATGTGGGAGTTCCCCGGAGGCAAAGTCGAACCCGGAGAGGGGCCGCAAGAAGCACTCCTTCGAGAGGTCCGGGAAGAGTTAGGGATCACTGCACGGCTAGGTGCCGAACTTGAAGGCACGACGCCGGATGGCTGGCCCTTGAACAGTGGCGCTGCCATGCGCGTGTGGTTGGCTGAAGCGACGGAAGGAACCCCGGAACCGCTGGAGGACCACGATTCGCTACTGTGGGTTGATCTGGCAGGTCCGGAAATCTTGGCATTGCCGTGGATTCCTGCCGACTTGCCGATTGTGCATGCGCTGATCGCATTCACCCAACATTAATGCCTCCATTGGGTGCGGAAATGCAATAGCCTGTGCGAGACTGGGTGCTGAAGACCCCAAGGAGGTTGTGCCATGACGACTGATAATCACGACGAACAAGCCGCCGCAGGTGCCAGCGAGGAAACGAAAGAAAAGTTCCGGCAGGCCCTGGAGAACAAGAAGAACCAGCAACACGGCAGCGTTTCTGCCGCAGGTGGGCCCAAGATTAACTCTTCCCACGGTGCTGCATCGCACAAGCGTGAATTCCGCCGCAAGTCCGGATAGTCCCTAGATTTGGATGCGGCAGTGCACAAGAGCGGCAGAAACCTTCGGGTTCCTGCCGCTTTTGTTGCTTTTAAGCCTTTGTGTCAATTGCAGGCGGGCCGGGCGGAAAGCGACTAGGTTGGTAATTAAGAATCTAAACCAAGGAGAGATCACGTGAACGAGAACAATTCCCCGACACCGCCGGTCGAGCCGACGCCTCCGGGCTACAACGCACCCGAGACACCTGCATCGGCTCCATACCAGCAGCCTGGCTATGGCGGCCAGCAGCCCCAGTCGTCGCAGTACCAGCAGCCAAACTACGGTCAGCAGCCGAACTATGGTCAGCAGAGCCCGGCTCAGCAGCAGCCCTACCAGCAGCCGCCTGCTCAGCAGCAGTACCCCCAGGCTCCTCAGCAGCAGTACCAGCAGGGTGCTGTTGACCCCGCAGGTACCGTGGTTCTGAACTATTGGCTATCGGTATTCTTCAGCTGGATTCCAGCCCTAATCTTTTTCCTGACGGAAAAGGGCAAGAACAGCTTTGCCGATGAGTTCCACCGTCAGAACTTGAACTTCTCGATTCTGCGGATGATAGCACTGGTACTGTCTGCAATCCCGGCAATTGGTTTCATCTTCGGTATTGCTGCCTTTGCAATGTTCATTATCCACATCATCGCCGCCGTCAAGGCGCCGGCTCAGTTCCGCGCCGGGCAGCACTACAAGTTCCCGTTTAACGTTCAGTTCATCAAGTAAGACGGCTCATGAGTTAGACCTGCGGCTGCACTTAGCCGTAGCGGTACCTCCAGCGGACTGGGCTAGAAGCCCTAGAACAAGGTGGGTGCGAACTCAGTAGAGGCGGGGATCCCATGAGGGGTCCCCGCTTTTGTTTTACCTGCATGTGCCTGGACCCGAGTTTTTTCGGTCTCGGCAGCTGTTGTCGAAGGGATGCCGCGGAATCCGCCGCCAGCCAAAGGCCTGAGCCTGTCTGAGGTGTCTGAGGTGTCTGAGCTTCCTGAATTTCCTGTGTTGTTTCTGTCTTGGCTGTGTACGGTGGGCATGCTCCCGGCTGGATACTGGGCCTCCTCCTGACGGGGATCATGGATGAAGCCTTGCTTGCCGAATCCATGGCGGGCTTTGGCTGCGTTGACCTGTGCCGCCAACCATTGCCGGTATTCCTTAGAAGCGTAGGAGCCAGAACCATAGAGCCGTTGGTAACGTCCAACCAAGGACGGGTATTCGCGCGCCAGCCACTGCATGAACCATTCCCGGGTACCCGGACGTAGATACAGCGCTCCGGCACTGACACCTGTTGCACCGGCGTGGGCTAGAGCCGCAAAAAGTGAATCCAAGGCTTCCTCTGAATCGGTGAGCCACGGCAGGATTGGCATGGCCATGACCCCGCACGGCAGGCCCGCGTCCCGTAACTTGCTAATCAGAGACAATCTGGCTTTCGGAGATGGTGTGCCCGGCTCTAAGATCTGGGCTAGGTCCTCATCCAACAAGGCCAGAGAGATTCCCATCCCCACGCTGACGTCCCGGCCCGCGGCACGAAGTGTAGGGATATCCCGAGCCAACAGTGTTCCCTTGGTGAGAATGGAAAACGGGGTTCCAGAATCAGCGAGAGCACTAATGATGCCCGGCATAAGTTGGTAGCGGCCCTCTGCGCGTTGATACGGATCGGTATTCGTGCCCAGCGCAACGTGGTGGTGCTGCCATGAGGGCTTGAACAATTCCTTGCGCAGTACCTGCGCAACATTAACTTTCACCACAACCTGAGAATCAAAATCGACGCCCGGGTCAAAATCCAGATAGGTATGGCTCTTGCGTGCAAAGCAATAGACGCAGGCATGTGAACAGCCCCTGTAGGGGTTCACTGTCCATTCAAAGGGCATGGTGGAGCTGGACGGCACCTTGTTCAGCGCCGATTTAGACAACACCTCGTGAAAGGTGATGCCAGCGAAATCGGGGGTCTGAACACTTTTGACCAAACCGGCTAGGGGCAACAGAGGTGCTTGTAATCCGTTCGCTGCCGGACCTGCCATGCCCCGCACGTCTTGACTCGACCCAGTTAAGCCTGAGCTGATCATCCCAGACTGGGCCATCCCTTGCTCGGGAAAGAGGGGTTGGTTAAGTTCCTGCTGTGTCCACCGCATAACAAAATTAGAACATATATTCTATATAACCTCAAGGGTTAGGGCCTGGGAGAAATACTTGTCTACTCGCGGGTAACTTATGGCGTAGATCACATAGCGGGGTATTAGGGTGGAGCTAGGAGCGATGAGGCTCCTGCTGCCCGATCCTCTTGGCATACACGGTTGTGGTCTCGATGCGAGCAACGGCAGTTCACGTACAAAGGAGCACCCATGACGAATCTGGCCTCGATGGTCCCCGCCTCAGCTGCAAGGAATCCGGGTGGGGTAGTCATCAAACTCGATGATATTGAAATTTCTTATGGCGCCCTCGAGGTGCTCAGTGCCAAGGTGGCCGCGTTGCTCGAGCAGCGTGGCGTCAAGGCGGGGGACAGGGTGGCGCTTATATCCCCAAACCTGCCGCAGATGCCACCTATCTACTACGGCATTTTGCGCTACGGGGCAATTGTTGTTCCGCTAAATCCGCTCCTAAAGGCCCGTGAAGTGGCCTACCATCTACAGGATTCCGGTGCCACCTTGGCCTTCGCGTGGGAAGGCGTCATGGCCGAGGTTGCCGCCGGGGCCGCTGAAACAGGTACCGAGATAGTATCCATCGATGCCGGCTTCATGGCGCTGGTGGCCCCACTTGAGCCACGCCATGACGTGGCGGAGGCTGCCAAGGACGACACCGCCGTCATCCTGTACACCTCTGGCACGACAGGCAAACCCAAGGGCGCTGAGCTCACGCATGAGAACCTGCGCAGCAATGCTGAAGTGTCGGTAGGACTCTTTGGTAGCAAGGACGGAGACGTGATTTTCGGTGGGCTCCCGTTCTTCCACATCTTTGGGCAGACCTGTGCGCTGAACTCGGCGGTGATGGCCGGGGCAACCGTGACCCTGCTGCCCCGCTTTGATCCGGTCAAGGCGCTGGAGATCATCGCCCGGGACAAGGTCACCATTTTTGAAGGCGTGCCCAGTATGTACATTGCACTGCTGCGGGCCCCTGGCCGGGAAAACTATGACCTGAGCAGTCTGCGGCTTGCAGCGTCGGGTGGCTCGGCCCTACCCGTGGAAATTTTGCATGAATTTGAATCCACGTTCAAAGCCACCTTGCTAGAAGGCTACGGATTATCCGAGACCTCGCCCGTGGTCAGCTTTAACCAGACCGACGGCATCCGTAAGCCAGGCTCCGTGGGCACCGCGGTGACCGGAGCGCAACTGCGGGTCATCGATGAGTCAGGGGCCGACGTCGAACCTGGCTCGGTGGGGGAAATTGCTGTGGCCGGGCCCTACGTCATGAAGGGGTATTGGAATAACCCCGAAGCGACGGCGGCCGCCATCCCAGACGGTTGGTTCCGCACTGGAGATCTGGGACGTAAGGATGAAGACGGCGTGTTCTTCATTGTGGACCGGAAGAAGGACATGATCTTGCGCGGCGGCTACAACATTTACCCGCGCGAGATTGAAGAAGTGCTCTACGAACACCCAGCCGTGGCCGAGGCTGCCGTTCTGGGGAAGCCCGACGACGTCCACGGCGAGGAAGTGTGTGCCGTGGTAGCGCTGAAGGAGGGGGCTGTTGGTGCCGAGAATCCGGAGGCGCTGGCCGCGGAGATCCAAGAATTCGTCAAGGAGCGGGTGGCTGCTTACAAGTATCCGCGCAAGGTCATGATCGTTGATGCGCTGCCTAAGGGACCCACGGGGAAGATCCTCAAGCGCGAGATCAACGTTTGACCCTTGGCCCTCGCAGGACAGTGGCCCGGGTAATTTTTCGCCGGGGCCACTGTCCTGCCTGCTAGTGACAGCTTCCTCTTGAGGTTTTGCGCTGATTTTTTAGTTCAGCAACCAGGTGATTTGTACGGAGATGGTGATCTCGCTTTGCCCTGGCTCAATGGACATGGAGCTATCCATGACCATGGCGGCGCGGGCCATCATGGGGCGCGGACCGCTAGAGGAGATGTTTCCTTCGTAGACATTGTCCAGGGCGCCAAGGGTGCGTCCGGCAAGTTGCGCGTACAGCTCGGCCGCGCGGCGTGCATCTGCCCAGGCCGCGGCACGTGCCTTGTCTTGTGCCTCGGAGGGATCGGAAACAACGGGGGACATGCCGTTGAGCCGGACATTATTGTTGCCAACGTCAATGACGGCTGCAACGATGTCTTGGGCGCCCTGATCGTAGCGCAACGAAACTGAGAGGGTGCTGGAGACCGTGTAGCCAGTAACCACCGTGCCCACTCCTTCTTGCCAGCGGTTGTCCACGCGAACATCCAACGTGGAGGAGCTAATTGCTGTGCGCTCCACACCCAACGTCTGTAGTTTCGCATTCACAGCGTTGAGGGCTTCGCCCGCCTGAGAGTACGCGTCTCGTACGGTGGGCTGTGAGGCTTCAATGCCGATGTTGATGGTGAAGAAGTCCGGGGCGCTCTGGGCTGTGCCGTGCCCGGTGACGGTGATGGAGTTACTGGTCTGGCCCATAGTTATTTCTCTTTCTGGTTCTGTAGAGCTTGGTTCTGTGCGGGGTCATACTGTACCCCTGTACTGGCTGGTGACTTAGCGAACGCAAGGCGCCGCAATTGTTTCCGCAGCTGCTCCCTTAGGCCGGGAAGTCTAGCGATGGTGGGCAGTTCGCGATAGCCGCCCAAAGCCAGTCCCGCGTTGCGTTCAAAGAAGTTGCGGCTACCAGGGTCTCCGGTGCGCCACAGGGAGTACGCAGCGCAGGCTGCATAGAGGGGGAGGAACGGTAGACCAAGGCACCACGCATATTGGGTTGCGTGCTGGGATTCGTGGGCCAGTAGATCAGTGCGGGCATCGATGTGGGCGCGGTCTGTTCGGTAGAAGATCACATTACCCACGGTGAATGCGCCAGCAATCGGTAGCGTCGGTTGGTAGTTGGTTCCGAAAACCAGCCCGTGCGGGCCTCGTTCAACGCGGGTGCGGCTCAGCCCTGCCAGCAGCAACCCGGCCGCCGTCGAAAGATTGAGAGCATTGGCTACGGCACGGATGCGCTCGGGCCGAGTAAGCCGAGTAAGCCGGGTAAGCCGAGTAAGAGGAGAGCTCATGATGTGGTCCCGATTCCTTCCATGGGTACGGGGGTACTGCTGGTAACGGTCAGCGCGGCCAAAGCTGTGGCAGTGTCGGGTTTGGAATGGTCGCAGGCGTCCATGGGCCATTGGATGTTGACGCTCTGCCCTGCTGCATTGATCAGCCAGATGCCCGGCAGAATTTCTCCATAGTCCAGACAGTTTATGGGGCCTCCGCGTTCGCTAGGCACTGCCAATGCTGCCAGTAGGGGAGTGTAGTCGCCGGATAGGTGCTCCTCCGTCACTGCTCCTGAGTCAGAATCAATGGAGCAGCGCACTACATCCACTGGAACAAAGCCATTGGGAACCCGTCCTTTGAGTAACGCGGCTGGATTCGAGGCGGCCGGTTCCCAGCCCGTGGACGTTGAACAGTCGACGGAATCCTGCAATGCGGCCGGTTCAGGCAGGTATGTCCGTGGCGTAGTGCAGGCTGAGAGTAGCAGCCCGACTGTCAGAAGACCGGCTGTCAAAAGCCCGGCAGCAGCCAACTCCGAGCGGGGTGACGGCGCAAGGCGGGGGTCTGGCGTCGTACTTCTGCGGCGACGAAGGGTCATGGGAGCGGCCGCCGATGCTCAATAACCTGGCCAACGCTCAGCTTCTCCAGCGCCTTCGACGTATCTGGCTTGCCACGGGTTTTCCCACAAGCATCCACCGGCCACTGAACTTGAATGGCGCGGCCTTGCGCATCCACCATCCACAGTGGCGGGATGATCTCCATGTCGGCTGTACAAGGACCACTTCCGCCTTTATCGCTGGGCTGTGCCAGCGCTGCCAGTAAATCGGCGTAATCGCCCTCAAAATGCTCTTCTTGGAGCAGCTGGGTGAAATCCCTAATGGGGTCCTGGATAACCAGGGAGCAGCGAATGACGTGAACCGGCACAAATCCCTGCGGCACGGAACCGCTCAGTATTGCCTCCTCGGATGCTTCGGCCGTCGGGCCCGACCCCAACGCGTCCGACGCCGGCGGGTTGGCCGGTTCTGGCAGCCATCCCACGGTGGATCCGGGACAGTCGACTTTTTCCTGGATCACGGCGGCGTCGGGCGTGTAGGTACCGGACCCACCGGGAAACAGCGAACACCCACTCAACGTCAGCGCAAGCAGAGGGCCCATCACCAACGCGAGGCTCGCCAACCACGCACGGCGGAAGGCCGGCGTCGTACCTCTAGTGCGAAGAAGGCTCATAGCCGTTAGCGTAGCAAGCAGCGTACCGAAGCGGGAGAGCAGCGCAAATGGCTTCGATTCAAAACTGAGGGATACAGTCAACTAGAATGAAACAGGCGGGAGGAGCTACCCCGCCGCTTACTCGCACACGAGCTTAGGTAAAAACTGTAGATGTCCCAGATGCCCCACACGACGGCAGAAATGCCCGAACCAACCATTGAACCCGCAGCAGTCCCGGATCCCCTCGATGAAGCCGCCATTGGTGCAGCCGTTGAGAATGCGCTCGCAGCCATTGCCGCCGCAGCCAACCTGGATGAGCTGAAGACTGCACGCCTGGCGCACACCGGTGAAAAGTCGCCGCTGAGCCTTGCCAACCGTGAAATCGGAGGTCTCGCCAAGGAGTTTAAGGCTGCCGCCGGAAAGCTCATGGGCGCATCCCGCGGCCGCGTTGCCAAAGCGCTCGCAGCCCGCACGGAGGTGCTCGAGGCCGAAGATGCCGCACGCATTCTCGTGGAGGAGACCGTGGATGTCACGGCCGCTCCGCGCCGTCGTCGCGCCGGTGCTCGCCACCCGTTGTCCACCCTGCAAGACCGCGTGAGCGACATCTTCGTGGGCATGGGCTGGGAAATCGCCGAAGGTCCGGAGCTGGAATCGGAATGGTTTAACTTTGATGCGTTGAACTTTGCCCCGGACCACCCGGCCCGCGAAATGCAGGACACCTTCTTCGTGGAGCCGCCCGAGGCTCACCTGCTGCTGCGCACCCACACCTCACCGGTGCAGGTCCGTTCCTTGTTGGAGCGCGAACTGCCCGTCTACGTATTGTGCCCCGGCAAGGTTTTCCGCACCGATGAGCTCGACGCCACGCACACGCCGGTATTCCATCAGTTCGAGGGCCTGGCCATCGACAAGGGTCTGTCCATGGCGGATCTGCGCGGCACGCTGGAGCACTTTGCCCGTCAGATGTTTGGCGAGGAAGCCAGCATCCGCCTGCGCCCCAACTTCTTCCCGTTCACCGAACCGTCGGCCGAGCTGGACATCTGGCACCCGGGTGCCAAGGGTGGCCCGCGCTGGATCGAGTGGGGTGGTTGCGGCATGGTCAATGCGAACGTGCTCCGCGCTGCCGGCATTGACCCGGAGGAGTACTCCGGATTTGCCTTCGGTATGGGCATTGAACGCACTCTCATGTTCCGCAATGAAGTAGGCGACATGCACGACATGATCGAGGGCGACGTACGATTCAGCGAACACTTTGGGATGGAGATCTAAGACAAGTGCGTATTCCACTGACTTGGCTGCGCGAATACGCGCAGGTACCGGCTGGCGCAACAGCCGAAGACGTAATGACCGACCTAGTAAAGGTTGGCTTTGAAGAAGAAGATGTGCACCGCCCCTCCGATGAGATCAGCGGCCCCATTGTGGTGGGCCAGGTCCTGACGAAGGAACCCGAGGCACAGTCCAACGGCAAAACCATCAACTGGTGCTCCGTCCGTGTGGTGCCCGAGGGTGCCACCCAAACGCTGGACATTGACGGCATTGACCCCTCCGGCGTGCAGGGCATTGTCTGCGGTGCGCACAACTTCGAGGTGGGGGACAAGGTTGTTGTCACCCTTCCCGGCGCCGTGCTGCCTGGAGACTTCCGCATCACCCCGCGGAAGACCTACGGTCACGTGTCCGCTGGCATGATCGCCTCCGTGCGAGAGCTTGGCATCGGCGAAGACCACGACGGCATTCTGGTGCTCTCCACTTTGGGTCTTGACCCAGAAGTGGGCACCGACGCTTTGGCTCTCCTGGGCCTCAACGACGAAGCCGCCGAAATCAACGTCACCCCGGACCGCGGCTACGCGTTCAGTATCCGCGGCGTCGCCCGAGAGTATGCGCACGCCACAGACAGCGTGTTCACGGATCCGGCGTCGCTGGTTTCGGTGACCGCCTCCTCCGGCGAGGGCCACCCCGTCATCATTGCTGACGAAGCCCCCATCTACGGCAAGGCTGGCTGCGACCGCTTTGTGGCGCGCACCGTGAGCGGAATTAACGCAGCTGCGCCAACTCCCACCTGGATGTCATCGCGTCTGCGCCTTGCCGGGATCCGCTCCATTTCCCTGCCCGTGGACATCTCCAACTACGTCATGTTGGAACTGGGCCAGCCGCTGCACTTCTACGATGCAGACAAGCTGTCCGGCGCTATCACGGTTCGCCGCGCCGCCGCCGGTGAGACGCTGAAGACTCTCGATGCCAAGGTTCGCAAGCTAGACGCCGAGGACCTCTTGATCACCGATGCCTCCGGCCCCATTGGTGTTGCCGGTGTCATGGGAGGTGCCTCCACCGAGGTCACCTCCGCCACCAACACTGTGCTGATTGAAGCTGCGCACTTCGAAGAAGTCTCCATTGCCCGCTCGCGCCGTCGTCACAAACTTCCCTCCGAAGCCTCCAAGCGCTTCGAGCGCGGCGTTGACCCGGCTGTTGCCGACATTGCCGCACAGCGTGCGGTGAACTTGTTGGTTGAGCTGGCTGGCGGCACGGAGGAAACCACTTCCACCGACGTCAATACCGTGGTGGCTTCTGCTCCCGTGTTCCTGCCGTCGGGCTACACCTCGGGGCGCATCGGCATTGAATTCCAGCAGTCCCAGATCATGGGTTCACTCTCAGATCTTGGTGCGCAGGTGGAAAAGGTCGACGGCGGGTATTCCGTCACAGCCCCTTCTTGGCGCCATGATTTGGTCACCAAGGATGATCTGACGGAGGAAGTTGCCCGCCTGGTGGGTTACGATCTGATCCCGTCAACGCTTCCCACGGCACCTCCGGGCCGTGGTTACTCACGCGCGCAGCAGCAGCGCCGCCGTGCGGTACAGGCTCTGGCAGATTCTGGTTTGACCGAGATCCTGGCTTACCCTTTCGTCTCGAAGGCCTCCAATGACACCTTTGGTGTTGCTGAAGCTGGTGCCGTGCGCACTGCAGTAAAGTTGGCCAACCCGCTGAGCGAAGAGTTCGGCTTCCTGCGCACGTCTGTTCTGCCGGGTTTGATTGAGATTGCCAAGCGCAACCACTCACGCGGTTTCCATGATCTGGCGCTGTTTGAATCTGGTCTGGTGTTCTTGCCGTCAGATTCTATGGGCACTGCATCGATCCCGCCGCTGGGTGTGAAGCCATCGGATGAGGTTTTGGATGGCCTCTATGACGGTATTCCGTACCAGCCGCTCACCTTGGCTGCCGTGTTCACGGGCAAGGATTCACCAGCTGCACCCGCCCATGCGCCCCGTGCTTGGGACTGGGCCGACGCCGTTGACGCCGCCCGTTTGGTAGCCGATGTGGTGGGTGTGGAACTGATCGTCTCGCAGGGTTCACACCAGGCCTTCCACCCTGGCCGTGCAGCCGAGCTTTCGCTGCGCACCGGGGAAGTGGTTGGCTATGCTGGCGAACTGCACCCGAAGCTGTTGAGCGAGTTGAACATGCCGGCCCGCTCGGTAGCCATGGAAATCAACGCAGAGAAGATCTTTGCCGCTGCGGCTGACGTCATTGTGGCCAAGCCTATCTCTACTTTTCCGGTGGCTACGCAGGATGTTGCGTTGGTAGTACCTGCCGAGATTGCTGCCGCAACCGTGTTGGAGACGTTGCGCGAAGGCGCTGGCGAGCTGCTCGAAGACGTGACGCTGTTTGATGAGTACCAGGGAGCAGGGATTCCCGAGGGCCGAAAGTCGTTGGCCTTCGGCCTGCGCTTCCGCGCCACTGACCGGACCCTGACTTCCGATGAAGCATCGGCAGCGAGGGCATCCGCCGTGGAGCTTGCCGCGGAACGATTCGGCGCGACCCAGCGCTAAGCCGGCTCCCGCTAGTGCTGCCCGCGCAAGAGGGCCCCGTCAGTTTTGCCAGCATTGTGCTGGTCCAAACGGACGGGGCCCTCTTCGTTCCGCGGCTGCCACCAGCCGGTCAAGGGTCTGGTTGACGGCCCTCGATGGCGGGACAACAATTGATCAAACACTTTGCCCCAAAAGAAAAGGTCTCCCTTTGAATCCCGCTCAATCTCTCCGTGCGCGCCCATGATCAGGTCTTGGTCACGATTCCGCGATACCCTCCGCCACGAATTGTGGCCGTTGCCGTTCTTCGCTGTGGTCGTTGGGATCAGTCTCGGCGTTGTTCTTCCGTGGCTGGAGGCAAGGCAGGATGAGCTCGCGGCGCCATGGACTTCCTTCATGTTGGGCGGGGGAGCCGATGCGGCTCGCAGCATGCTGACAACCATCTCCGCGAGCATCATGACCGTGACGTCACTGACCTTTTCGCTGACGGTCCTCACGCTGCAATTGGCAAGCAGCCAATACTCGCCCCGTATGCTCCGGACGTTCTCCTCGGACCGTGTAGTGCACTGGACGCTGGCAGTATTCCTGGGCACTTTCACATACTCCTTGATGGTCTTGCGGACCATTAGATCTACCGATGTCTCCCCAGAGTTCGTTCCACACCTCTCAGTGACCTTGGCATTCATCTTAGGATTGGGCAGCATTGCGGCACTCGTGTTCTTCCTAGCGCACCTTGCCAGGGAAATTCGCGCGGAAAACATCCTCGACCGTCTGCGCAACAGCGCCGTCTTGGCCGTTGAACGCTACTACCCGCCGGTTGGCTCAGGGTCCGGGCGTTCGCTCCCTGCCTCACCCCAGACGGTTCTGAAGTCGAACAAAAGCGGGTTCCTCACCTCTATCCAGCTCGAGGTCATAGCAGGATTGGGTGAGGATCGAGGTCTGACCATCCACCTCATCCCTCGGCCTGGGGACTATGTTTTGGAAGGCAACACACTGGCGGTCTTGGAAGGTCCGCTCCTATCGGAAGAGGACCTTAACGACGTTGCAGCCCAAGTCAACGCCTGGGTCACGCTGGGGCCCGAGCGCACCCAGCTCATGGACACCTCCTTCTCACTGAGTCAACTGGCAGATGTAGCAGCCCGGGCGCTTTCCCCAGGAACTAACGACCCCACCACCGCCATCCATGCCATCCACCAAGCGTCCGCGGTTCTGGTCCGGGCCCTAGGCCGCGACTGCGTCCCGATGCTCTGTCTGGATGCCATTACCAACACCGGAGCTACCCTGGATCTTCCAGACTTCTCGGAGTTACTAGACACTGCTTTCACACCCATCCGCGTTTACGGTCACCAGGACCCGAAAGTCGCCGTCAGCTTGGCAACGGCCATCGGAGGCCTAGCTGCCAACGACTCTGACCACCGCCACAGCACCACCTTCCTAGACTTCCTCCAAGACTTGGACGATTCCGTTCAAGGCTCCGATGTAATAGCACGAGACCGCAAGAGAATCCTTAGTAGTATCACTCAGGCTCGTCTAGTTTGCTTGGGCGCCTAGCTCCTTACACAGAGGTGGCGTGCGAGTCCGTCAACCTCCTAGAAATGGGCTGAGATTTCGCCTGTAGTCCCCGTCTTGCCGGTGATGATTGGATCTCTCTGGTTGTCCCGCAAACCCCGCGCTTGGCCTTGAGCTGTTCACTGCTCCGCGTCAACCACTTTGCTCAACGGTGTGGGAGTGGTGTCCAAGAGGACCACTAGGTCAACCCTGCGGGCAGAACACTCGTCGGAGCATTTCATATACAACAGCCGTCCTTGTGAGGTCCTGTGGCTCGATTCAACCTCCCAGAGGTGCTGGTGTGTTTGCATGCTGGGGGTGCGAATCGTCGTTGAAGTGACGGCTTTGAATGAAGTAAATATGGTCATAACATCAACTCTGGTGTAATGGTCTTATGCATCTCAACCCTTACGGAGAATATGCGGTCCTGCTTGCGGGGTCTCTTGCCAATGACTTTCCGGCGGATCGCGCTGGCATATTTGCGCGAACTCGTGAGTTCGGCATGACCATGAGTTTTGCGGATATGCCCGGTGATCATGCTCTTGTCCGCCGTGTGATCGATGATTGGCTGGAGATCATTGATGCCCCGGATGACTCGGCTAGAGCGGCCTTGGTGAACGCGCAGATGGCCGCCGCGAGTGCATATCCCCGGCTGACCGCACACGATAACGAGGGTTGGCACCTGCATTACAGGGATGAGAGCCAGACTTTGCCTCACGTATTACGAGCAGTGATCAGTGTTGGGACAGCCCTGCATCTGAGTACCCGTGGCATGAACCGTCTTTCGCGATGCGCCGCCGGGCAGGCGCCAGGTGATCCCTGCACCGCTGTAGTTGTTGATGTAACCCGCAATGGGCGTCAGCAATATTGCTCGGTGCGCTGCAATAATCGCGCTGCTGTCCGTAGACATCGGGCCCGCAGCGGACCATCCAGCTGAGTTAGGCCCCGGAGCATAGTGCTGGGCAATGACTGAAGAGAACTTACCGCGTGAGCATGGTTGGCTGCCCCAAGGAAATGCCAAGATCTATTGGGAATCCAGTGGAAGCCCTAACCGCGTGCCGCTCCTCTATTGACAGGGCGGTCCCGGTCGTTCCCTAGGCAGAGACGGATATCGGAGGCGTCACGAGGCAGCAAAGTTCCGGACCATCTGTTTTTACCAGCGGGGTTGCGGCACCAGCATCCCTGGACCACACCGCCACTAACTGTAATGAGGTCGATGGGATCGAAGAGGGGATGGGCCTTATCTTCCCGGAAGCATGAGACGAATGAGTCGGAGCCCAGGCTCAATGACGAACACTTGCGCATGCGGTTTCCTGCTTGGTGACACACTCTTGGTCGATGGGTTTGTTGGCCGCCCCATTTACGGGTCTTGAGAGTGAAGGGCGCGGCGGCCCAAACATGTTCGGGTGTTAGCCCCGAGATCGGTAGTTACACGGCCTTCAACGTGGCTAACTACCGATCAGTTGATTCCTTCACCGGTGGTAGGCTGCGCGGCTTGCAACCCTAGAATTCCTCACCTTCGCCCACCACATCTGATGCCGGGCCCACGATGTGTGGGTCCGGCACACCCACCAATTCATGGTCCTTGCCGGTGTAGTCAAACAAGTTCAGCACATGGCGCATGGCCTCTAGCCGAGCCCGTTTTTTGTCATTGGATTTAACCACTGTCCAGGGCGCATGGCGGGTGTCCGTTCGCTTGAACATTCGCTCTTTCGCAGATGTATAGCCGTCCCATTTATCTAGCGAGGCCAGATCCATAGGGGAGAGCTTCCACTGCCTCACGGGGTCCACTTGGCGGATGATGAAACGGGTCCGTTGTTCAGCTTGGGTGACCGAGAACCAGAACTTGATCACCGTGATGCCGTCATTGACCAGCATGCGTTCAAACTGCGGTGCCTGACGGATGAACTCGTCATACTGCGCCTTGGTACAAAAGCCCATGACGCGCTCCACACCCGTGCGGTTGTACCAAGAACGATCAAACAACACCATCTCCCCGGCGCTGGGCAAATGGGCCACATACCGCTGGAAGTACCATTGGGTGGACTCGCGCGCGGTGGGCTTCTCTAGCGCTACGACGCGGGTTCCACGCGGATTCAAATGTTCCGTGAAGCGCTTAATGGTCCCGCCCTTGCCGGCAGCGTCGCGGCCTTCGAACAAGATCACCACCCTGCGCCCGGTAGCCTTGATCCATTGCTGCAGTTTCAACAGTTCAATTTGAAGCAACCGCTTTTGAATATCGTAGACGTCCCGTTCCATCCGCGAGTCATAGGGATAACCATCGCGCCACGTATCCACGGCAGATCCGTCGGGGGCCAACAAGACGGGATCGTCGTCGTCGTTGTCTACAACGGTAAAGCCAGTGAAGTCCGGAATGGGTCGAATCATGGCTCGATCCTAAAGTGGCAGTAATTACGCAAAGCGAACAAAGGGTGGAATTCGGGTGAACAAACACAGTGGCGGAGGTCTCATACGCGGCGTGATGATTACGCGCGCCTTCGAGCTGGCGGCCGTTGATTCGAGCTTGTTCGCATTACTCGATGCCGCTGAGCGGGCTCGAGCTGATGCCATTGACAAGACCACCACGCGCCGTGATTTTCTGGCCGGGCGTGTGGTGCAACGGCTCATGGCTGCCGAGGTTTTGGCCGTCAGCCCTGATCAACTGGTAGTCGATTACACCTGCCCCGAATGCGGGCCGAATCCTTTGCCCTCGCATGGCCGGCCCGGCTATCTGCTGCGCGGAGTGCCAGCAGCAGTGTCAATCAGCTTGTCGCGGAGCCACGGGTGGGCGCTGGTGGCGACGGTTCCCGGCGTCGGCGTTCCGCTAGGAGTTGACGTCCAGCACCGTGCGCAAGTGGGTTTTGAAGGGTTCGACGACGTCGCGCTCAGTCCTGCTGAAAAGTCCCTGTTGGCCCGGGTTGCCCCGGCAGCGCAGGATGCCTGGCGGGCCAATGCCTGGGCGCGCAAGGAAGCCTTGGCAAAGTCCTCCGGATGGGGGTTGCGCACTGAGCCAGCGCACATCCCGGCCTTCCCGGAAGAAAATCAGTTCGGTGAAGGCAGCGTTGTCACCGAGGTTTGGGAGCTGGTGCCCCAAGATGTGGGCTTGCCGGAAGGGTTCGCCGCTGCCGTGGCTGTGCGCTACGGTCTTTAGTGCTCAGCGGTCTTTAGTGCGCGGGTAGCGGCGGTAATGGCTTCCTGAAGAGCCACGGGGTGAGAATGTCCGCGGCTGAGAACCCCGGAACATCCGCGCAGACCTCATCGGCCAGTGCCACAAAAGCGGCCGTGGACACGGAACTGTGCCGATTCTGCGCTACCCAGCGCTGCAAGAGGGCGAAGAAGTTGGCATCGCCTGCCGCAAGGCGGATGGCCTCCAAGGTCAAAGCGCCACGTTTGTACACCGCGTCATCAAACATCATCTCCGGACCAGGGTCACCCACTGTCAAAGCAACCGGATCGGTAGTCAGTTTGTCGTGGGCCTGTGCCGCACATTCGGCCACAGTCATCGATCCACTCTCTTGCGACCAGAGCCATTCCGCGTAGCAGGCAAAGCCTTCATGCAGCCAAATATCGCGCCACGATGCCAAGGTCAGCGAGTTGCCGAACCACTGGTGTGAGAGTTCATGGGCAATGAGCCGCTGTGCTTCCCACGTCCTGTTCATGTGATTGCTGCCCAGAATGGACAGCGACTGCGCCTCGAGTGGGATTTCCAGCTCATCCTCAGTAACCACAACGGTGTAGGCGTCAAAAGGATATGGGCCGAAGGCTTGGATGAAAACGTCCATCATTTCCCGTTGCCGGGATAGTGCGGTCGCCGCTTTGGATTGGAGCTTCTTGGACACGGCTACCGTAATGGGTAGTTGTGTTTGGCCCTCCTTGGCCGGCAGTTCCAGCAGCTGGTACGCGCCAATTTGCACGGTGGCCAGATACGTGGACATGGGGGCCGTTTGTTCATAAACCCAGGTTTCTCGGCTCGATTTTCGGGTGTGAGAAACGAGCGATCCGTTGCACACGGCCGTGTAATCGGCGTCGGTAGTGACGCTAAAGCGATAGCTTGCTTTGTCATCGGGGCGGTCGTTACACGGGAACCACGTCGGTGCGCCGGTGGGCTGGCCAGCGACCAATACGCCGTCGTCCAATTCTTCCCAACCGACCTCGCCCCACTCGCCGTCATCAGGGGCGGGAAAACCGCTGTAACGGATGTCCATGGTGAACACTGCCCCGGCGTCCAAGGGTTCGGGTAACTGCAGTAGCAATTTGCCCTTCGGCTGGGAATGCTTCACCACCCGGGTACCATTCACGGAAGCCTTGTCCATGCCTAGCCCGGTCAAATCGAGCTCCACCTGGGTCAGCGGCACCAAAGCGTGGGCTCTGATGATGGCCCGGCCCTGCAATTGGTTCCCCGCCAGCCGGACTTGGAGCTGTAGATCGTAGTGTTCCACTGCGTAAAGGGTGCTGCCGTGCAGAGGGATGTAGGGGTCCGGACTCGCAGCGGTATTCGCATCTGCAATATCAAGGGTGCGGGTGCGGTGGAGAAATCTCATGCTGTGCTGGGTGTCCACATCGATTGAAGGCTTAGGCGCGGTCCGAGAATTCCGGTCCCTTCCAGGGGCTAATGGGATTGCCCATCCAGTAGCTGCTGGCAGGAACGGATTCACCGCGCATGACAAGAGAAGCCGGGCCCACGGTGCCGCTGGTGCCGATACTTGCTGCTGGAAGGATCACACCGTGCGGACCCATGGTGGCTCCTGCTTCTAGCGTAACGGTATCGATGGCCATGACCCGGTCATGAAAGAGGTGGGTCTGGATGACACAGCCGCGGTTGATCGTGGAGCTTTCGCCGAGAGTGACCAGATCAGCCTCCGGCAGCCAGTAACTTTCACACCAGGTACCGTGCCCAATTTTGGCGCCGAGCGCACGCAGCCACCACACCATGGCGGGGGTGCCCACAGCAGCGCGACCAAACCAGGGTGCGCTGACCATTTCAATGAAGGTGTCCACCACTTCGTTGCGCCAGATGAAGGAGCTCCATAACGGGTGCTCACCGGCCTTGATGCGGCCTACCATGAGCCATTTTGCTGTCACCGAACTGCCGGCTGCGACGGCACCAGCCACCATGAGCACGATGCCGCTGACTGCCGCGGGCACCCAGTAACTGCTGGCCTGAGCGAGTGCATCGAGGGCCACAAGTACACCCGCAGCGATGACCACGGACAGAATCATGGGCACAATCCGGCAGGATTCCCACAGGGCGCGAGCAATTTTGAGCCGCAGTGGGGGATTGAACGTCAAGGACTTGTCGGTCTCCACGTTGGTGCGTCGCAGACGAACCGGCGGGCTGCCCAGCCATGAGGTGCCAGCCTTAGCCTTAGACGGAGCTGCCGAAAGCACGGCCACCAGCGAGTTGCGGGGCAAGGTGCGCCCGGCGGCCGCCATACCCGAGTTGCCCAGGAACGATCGCTTGCCCACCTTGGCCGGGGCAATATGAATGTAGCCCCCACCTAGTTCGTAGGAGGCAATCATGGTGTCATCGGCCAGGAATGCGCCGGCACCAATGGTGGTCATCTTCGGCAGTAGAAGGACGGTGGAGGCCTCAACGTTTTTGCCCACCTTGGCGCCAAGGAGCCGGAGCCATACAGGTGTGAACAGGCTCGAATAAATGGGGAATAGGAGATCGCGAGCCATATCCAGAACCCGCTCGGTGGCCCAAACCTGCCAGCCGATCCTGCTGCGGACGGGGTAGTGACCTTCGCGCAAGCCCAGACCCAGGAGCCGCACAGTGAACAGAATCAGCACCAATAAGCTCAGGAACCAGGCAATGGCGGCCAGCGGCACGGCCCACAAAAGCGTTGGAAGTGCCTCTGAGAGCGAGGGCTGTCCGGCAATGGCGCCCAGTACGACGGCGACTGCTGCCGCTGCTGCCACGAAAGGTATCAAGGACAAGCCTGCCGAGGCCACGGGGAAGAGCACGCCAATCATTGTGGAGGTGGGTGTGCGCACGTCCGGCCAGGAATGTTTGGCCTTGCCGGTCCGTCCGGCTGGGGAGCCGGAGACCGTTACGCCCGGCTTGACCTGGCCGCGCACGGCAGAACCTGGTTCTACCTGGGCGCCGGCGCCAATGCGCGCCCCCGGCATCAAGGTGCTGCGGGCTCCCACCACGGCGCCGGCACCAATGGAAATCTCGCCTATGTGGACATAGTCGCCATCAATCCACCAACCAGAGAGATCAACTTCTGGCTCGATGGAACATCCCTCGGCCAAGCGGAGAAGCCCTGTAACTGGGGGAACTGAGTGCAGATCAACGTTCTTGCCAATCCTGGCACCCAGGGCACGTGCGTAATGGGGCACCCACGGGGCGCTTGCCAGAGTCACAGCACCAACCATGTCAGCAAATTGCTCGGCCAGCCATAACCGCAGATGGACCTTGCCAGAGCGTGGGTAACTGCCAGGTTTAACGCCGCGCAGCAGCAATCTGGCGGCCGCCACGGAGATTCCCATGCGGCCCCATGGAGAGACAAAGACCGTCCAAGCAGCTGCCACCCACCACCAGGAAACGGTGGGGGCTCCCGGCAACCACCCCTGCCATGCAGCAACATTGTTCAGCGCCATCAAATAAGTGAGCCAGCGCATCCCCACCAAGATGTGCAGTGGGATCCCCATCAAGGTCTGGAAAATTTGAGACTTTCGTTGCGTCCGGCCCACCGTGCGGTGGACCGTCTCCACCACGCCGCCGGCGGGGACCGAGCCCAACGCCAGTTCCAGCAACGCACCGATCCGTGGGTGCGAATAAACATCAGCCACGGTGATGCGCGGATAGCGCTGGCGCAAAGCCGAAACCAACTGGGCTGCTGCCAGCGAGCCGCCTCCGCTGGCAAAGAAATCTGTATCGAGAGAGCCAGGTGCGCCGCCCAGGACTGATTGCCACTGATCCAACACCCACTGCGCCTCCGGGCCCAACGAACCGGAGAGGGACTCGCCGTCGTCAGTTTCCTTTTCCAGAGGCCAAGGCAAAGCCTTGCGGTCAACTTTGCCGCTAATTTTAGTGGGCAGGGAATCGGTGAAGGTGAGCAGCGGAATCAGGGGAGCCGGCAACGATCCGGCGAGCAACTTACGCAGCGCCGCCGGGTCCGGGGAGGCTCCGGGAGCCGCCACCAGATACCCCACCAGAAGCTGGGTGCCGCCGGCCGTGTCCTGGACTGCGGCGGCAGCTCCGGAAATCTCAGGCAGTCCCTGCAAAGCGGCGTCGATCTCTCCGAGTTCAATGCGCCGCCCGCCCAGTTTCACCTGGTCATCGGCGCGACCCATAAAGATCAGGCCCTCGCTTTCCAGCCGCACAAGGTCACCGGAGCGGTAGGCGCGGTCCCAGCCGAATGCTGGCATGGGTGCATATTTTTCGGCATCCTTGGCGGGGTCCAAGTAGCGGGCCAGGCCTACGCCAGCAATGATCAATTCGCCCACTTCGCCCTCGGCAACGGGAACTCCGGCGGCGTCCACCACGGCCAAGTCCCAGCCATTGAGAGGCAGCCCGATCCGCACCGGACCTGGCACGCCCAAGGGAGCTGCGCAGGCCACCACGGTGGCTTCTGTGGGTCCGTAGGTGTTCCAGACTTCACGGCCTTGGACGGCCAGACGGGTGGCCAATTCCGGCGGGCAGGCTTCGCCGCCGAAGATGAGCAGGCGTACGGATTCCAAAGCCTCGGCGGGCCAGAGCGCCGCCAGCGTGGGCACCGTGGAGACCACGGTAATGCCGTGGGAAATCAGCCACGGGCCCAAGTCCATACCGGAGCGGACCAAGGAACGCGGGGCTGGAACCAGTGCTGCACCATAACGCCAGGCGAGCCACATTTCTTCACAGGAGGCATCGAAGGCTACGGACAAACCTGCTAGCACCCGATCGTCGGGCCCGATGGGTTCATGCTGTAAGAAGATGCTGGCCTCGGCATCGACGAACGCGGCCGCTGATCGGTTGCTGACCGCCACACCCTTCGGGGTGCCCGTGGAGCCGGAAGTGAAAATGACCCATGCGTCATCAGTGGGCAGCGGTTCCCGTGGAGTGGGGAAGGGAGCGGGGCGTTCGTTGGTCATTGTCAGGGCTTTGCCCGTGAGCGGGTCGCCGAGCACGGCCGCAACTTGAGCCTCGCCGAAGACTAGAGCTGCCCGTTCTTCGGGATCGTCGGCGTCAACGGGCACATAGGCTGCGCCGATGGAGATGATCGCCAAGATGGCTAGATAGAGCGTGGATGTCCCGGAAGGGATCCGCACGCCGATTTTATCGCCTGCGCCGAGTCCTGCCTGCGTCAATTCCGCGGCCTTAGAGCGAACCGCCTTCAGGAGATCGTCGTAGCTGAGGGCCTTCACGCCGTCATCGAGTGCGGTGGCGTCCGGGTTCAAATCGGCGCTGGCCTGGACAATGTCCCAGAGGGTACGGGGAGGCGGGGCCAGCGCGCTGCCAGGCATTTGTGGGCTGAAGGTTGCCGCTGGCAGCGATTCGCTGGAGACAGTTGCTTGAGTCTCGGGGACATTCAATGAGGCAGGGTTCACGGGCTTAGAGTGCCTCACTTAGATGAACGGAGGGTAAATGACGGGCAAAACGTTGCAGTTTTAACGCGGCTTTAGCGCCCGATGAGTCGGGAATCACTCTCCCCGGCCGCCCCACGATACACGCTGGGGCGGCCGCAGAGGCGGACACTGCGCGGGCTGCGGGCCGTGGGCAGTGGCGCAGTGGCGCAGTGCTTGCAGGAGTTAGGGCTCCAAGATCACTTTTCCGGTGGTAGCGCGTCCCTGGAGTGCCGTGTGAGCCGCGGCGGCCTCGGCTAGCGGGAAACGTGCGCCGATTCGGGCTGCCAAGGCGCCCGAGCCAGCAGCGTTGAATACTTCGGTGGAGCGCCATAGCCGTTCCTGGGCGTTAAGGAGGTAGTCCTTCATCTTGGGGCGCACCACGGTCAGCGAACCGCCGGCGTTCAGGCGCTGCAAGTCAAAGGGCGGAACCTGGCCCGATGCGCCACCGAACAAAACGAGTGTGCCTCGGGTGCGCAGCGACGCCAGGGAACCGTCAAACGTGTCCTTCCCAACGCCGTCGAACACTACATCCACGCCCACGCCGTCAGTGAGCTCGCGGACGGCTTCGGCAAAACCTTCGTAGCGCAACACCTCATCGGCGCCGGCCACTCGGGAGAGCTCTTCCTTTTCATCTGTGGACACGGTGGTGATGACCCGGGCGCCACGTTCCTTGAGCATCTGGGTCAGCAACAGGCCCACGCCACCGGCTCCGGCGTGCACCAGTACGGTCTGGCCGGGCTCCACATGATAGGTGGAATTCATCAAGTAATGTGCCGTCATACCCTGCAGGGGAAGCGCGGCAGCCACGTCGAGAGGAACGCTGGCGGGGACGGGTAAAGCCTTCTCGGCCGGGAAAATTGCATACTCTGCGTAGCAGGCGGTGCCCTCGGCGGTGGCAACGCGGTCGCCCACGTCGTAGGCGGTGACGCCGGGTCCCACAGCCACAACCGTTCCGGCCGCCTCGGAGCCCGGGGTGAAGGGGAACGGCACGGAGTAGATGCCCGCGCGTTCGTAGGTCTCAATGAAATTCACACCTACGGCGGAAATCTTGACCAGCAATTCGCCAGGGCCAGGAGTAGGCATCGGGACCTGGGTTGCCCGTAGTACCTCTGGACCGCCAGGGGATGTGGCGACAATCGCGGTGCACTGCTCGGTCATGGTGAACTCCAAATCACTCGCTCCTGTAAAAGATCAGGCTAAGCCCTCACAAGATCATCATAGGACGGATGCCCGCACACAAACCGTGCCGGTGTGCATAAATATCGACGCCAATGAATAGTTCTGCTGTATAGTTGACGTATGACAATTTCAGTAGCAGTCTCAGGCGCTAGCGGATATGCCGGGGGAGAGGTGCTGCGCCTCCTGGCCGGCCACCCCAACGTAACTGTCGGAGCCATCACCGCTCACAGTAACGCAGGCGAGCGGCTGGGCACTCTGGCCCCGCACCTGCATGCTTTTGCTGACCGAGTCCTCGTTGACACCACCGTGGAAAACCTCTCAGGGCACGACGTCGTGTTCCTGGCACTTCCGCACGGGGCCTCGGCCGCCATTGCTGCCCAGCTCCCGGACGACACCTTGGTGATCGACGCCGGAGCCGACCACCGCTTGGAAGATGCCGCCGCGTGGGAGAAGTTCTACGGTTCCGAGCACGCTGGCACGTGGCCCTATGGCTTGCCCGAGCTGCCCGGTCACCGCGAACGACTCAAAGGCTGTAAGCGCATCGCCGTCCCCGGCTGCTATCCCACTAGCTCGCTGCTGGCCCTGATGCCAGGGTTCGCAGCCGGCGCCTTGTTGCCCGATGACGTGGTTATTGTGGCCGCTTCGGGCACCTCAGGTGCGGGCAAGGCAGCCAAGGTCAACTTGATCGGTTCCGAGGTGATGGGTTCCATGAGCCCCTACGGAGTGGGTGGCGGGCACCGTCATACTCCCGAAATTGAACAGGGACTTTCCAACGCCTCCGGGCTGGATGTCAAGGTTTCCTTCACTCCCACGCTGGCGCCCATGAGTCGTGGCATTCTCACCACAGCCACCGCTAAACTCTCCGCCGACTTTGCTGCGATGGAGGACCCTGCCTCAGCTTTGCGCGATCTATGGGAAGAAGCCTACGCCGAAGAGCCGTTTGTGCATCTGCTGCCAGAAGGCCAATGGCCCTCCACCAAATCAGTTCAGGGTTCCAACTACGCTGCCCTGCAAATCGCTTACGACTCTCACGTTAATCGCGTGATTGTTTGCTGCGCCATCGACAACCTCACTAAGGGGACAGCCGGCGGAGCGGTACAGTCAATGAACATTGCCCTCGGCCTGCCTGAAACCACAGGCCTTTCCTTCCAAGGAGTAGCACCATGAGTGTGACAACCCCTCAAGGCTTCCGCGCCTCAGGCATTACGGCTGGTCTGAAGACCTCCGGCAACCCGGATCTTGCCCTAGTCATCAACGATGGTCCGGCGCACACCGCCGCCGCCGTCTTCACCAGCAACAGGGTCGCCGCTGCGCCCATCCACTGGTCCCGTCAGGTCCTCAGCGACGGCCGTGTGGACGCTGTGGTCCTGAACTCCGGCGGCGCCAACGCCTGCACCGGCCCCGAGGGCTTTGCGAACACACATGCCACCGCCGAAAAGGTAGCCGAGGTCTTGGGCCTCTCCGCCGCCGACATCGCCGTCTGTTCCACGGGTCTCATCGGCGAACAGTTGCCCATGGATAAGATCCTCCCCGGTGTTGAGGTCGCTGCTGCCGCCCTGACGGACGACGGCGGAGCTGCCGCGGCCTCCGCGATTATGACCACCGATATGGTCAACAAGCAGGCGGCGTGGACATCCCCGCCCAACGCCGACGGCCTCAGCTACAGCATTGGTGGCATGGCCAAGGGAGCCGGCATGCTGGCTCCCGGACTGGCCACCATGCTGGTGGTCATCACCACCGACGCCGTTGTAGAAGCTGAAGGGCTCGACGCCGCACTGCGCGACGCCGTCCGTGTCAGCTTTAACCGTGCCGATTCCGACGGTTGCATGTCCACCAATGACACCGTGCTGCTCATGGCATCCGGCGCTTCCGAAGCGTTCCCGGACATGGACGAATTCACCGCCGGGCTGACAGAAGTGTGCGCCAAGCTGGCCCGTGCCCTTATTGCCGATGCAGAGGGTGCCAGCCACGACATCGCCATCACCACCATCAACGCAGACAGCGAACGCGACGCCGAAGTGGTGTCCCGTTCCGTGGCCCGCTCCAACTTGTTCAAGGCAGCCATTTTCGGCAACGACCCCAACTGGGGCCGTGTCCTGTCATCGGTGGGCACCACCGACGCCGTCTTCGATCCGGACAAGCTCAACGTCAGCATCAACGGAATTCAGATCTGCCGCAACGGTGGGATCGGCGATTCCCGCGACCTCGTAGACCTCACACCGCGTGAAGTCACCGTCGAGATTGATCTCAGCGCTGGCGATGCCACTGCAACCATCTGGACCAACGACCTGACCCACGCGTACGTCGAAGAAAACAGCGCCTACTCCTCGTAAGCGTCTCCGGCAGTCGGGCGCCGACCTGCTCCGCCGGGGCCCTGATCCCTCGCTCGCAGTAAGATTTCCTCGGCCGCGGGCGGCCTTACTAAGTGATTTCCGAGGGTCCCTTGCTGAGCTTGCGAAGCTAGGGAAGGAAATCACGCCATCCTCGCTCCGGGACCAGGGCCCCGGCTGCGCGGGCGGGGCGACTGCAGCGCTGCTTTCGATGAGTTGGAACGCAGCAGCAATTTAATACAAATGAAGGAACACATGATGACTTCGGTGGAAACCGCTCAGGATAAAGCTGGCACGCTGATCGAGGCGTTGCCGTGGATTCAGCAATTTGCGGGCACGGTGGTGGTGGTCAAGTACGGTGGCAACGCCATGATCAACGATGAACTGCGCCGAGCCTTCGCCGAAGACATCGTGTTTATGCACCATGTGGGAATCAAGCCCGTGGTGGTCCATGGCGGCGGGCCCCAAATCAACGCCATGCTCAAGCGTCTAGATATCAAGAGCGAGTTCAAAGGCGGGTTACGCGTCACCACACCCGAGGCCATGGATGTCGTCCGGATGGTCCTCACCGGCCAGGTAGGTCGCGAACTGGTGGGCCTCATCAACGAACACGGCGCCTACGCCGTGGGACTTTCCGGCGAGGATGGCGCCCTGCTGCAGGCAGAACGCACCGGGACAATCGTGGACGGGCTGCCCGTTGATTTGGGCCTAGTGGGCGAAGTGGTGGGTGTGAACCCCGGTGCCATCTTGGACCTGTTGGAGGCTGGCCGCATCCCTGTCATCTCCACCGTTGCGCCCGAAGTGGGGGACGCCTCCACCGTGCTCAACGTCAACGCCGATACCGCCGCAGCTGCCCTGGCCGTGGCCCTGGAGGCATCGCGTTTGGTGATTTTGACCGACGTCGAAGGTCTCTACGCCAATTGGCCGGATAAATCCTCGCTGCTGAGCGAACTCAGCGCCAGCGCGCTGCGCGAGATGCTGCCCAGTTTGGAAGCGGGCATGATCCCCAAAATGGGTGCCTGCTTGGCCGCTGTTGACGGCGGCGTGGCCCGTGCCGCTGTTGTGGACGGCCGCAGCGCTCATTCTGTACTGCTGGAGCTGATGACGTTTGAGGGCAATGGAACCCAGATTTTCCCCGATGAGGATGAGAAGTAAATGACTGAGCAGAACGCTTCAACCGAGCTGTCCAACGCCAACGCAACGGCCGTGGCCGGCACCGGCACCAGCGAACAGTGGCTGGCCCGCTACAAGGACTCCCTGATGGGTGTCTTCGGTAGCCCCCAGCGCGTGTTGGTCCGCGGGGCCGGTGCCTTGGTGTGGGATGCCGACGGCAAGGAATACCTAGACCTGCTCGGCGGTATTGCCGTGAACGCGTTGGGCCACGCCCACCCGTTCGTCACCTCTGTGGTGGCCAGCCAGCTCTCCACTTTGGGTCACGTCTCCAACTTCTTCACGAGCCCCACCCAAATTGCTTTGGCCGAGACATTGCTAGAACTCAGTCAAGCCCCGGCCGGGTCCAAAGTGTTCTTCGCCAACTCTGGGACCGAAGCCAATGAGGCGGCCTTCAAGCTGGCCCGCTCCCACGGGGGCAAGGAACGCCCCACCATTTTGGCCCTCGAAGGTGCTTTCCACGGCCGCACCATGGGTGCCCTGGCCATGACGGCCAAGGCCGCTTACCGCGAACCGTTTGAGCCCATGCCGGCCGGCGTTCGGCACATCGCCTTCAACGACATTGAGGCCCTGCGCGAAGCCATGGACAGCAGCGTTGCAGCCCTAATCATCGAACCCATTCAGGGTGAAGCTGGCGTCCGCCCCCTCTCACCGGAGTACCTCCAGGCCGCCCGCGAATTGACTCGCGAACACGGTGCCCTGCTGATCTTGGACGAGGTCCAAACAGGAATTGGCCGCACCGGCAGCTGGTTCGCAGGGATCAGCCCCCACGTGGTCCCCGACGCCATGACCCTGGCCAAGGGGCTCGGTGGCGGCTTTCCGATTGGTGCCATTGTCACATTGGGCGAAGGCCCCTCACACCTGCTCAGCGCTGGCCAGCATGGGACTACTTTTGGTGGAAACCCCGTGGCCACGGCGGCTGCGCTGGCAACATTGCACGTGCTTGAGTCTCAGGATGTGCTGGCCAATGTGCGCGCCATCAGCGAGATCTTCGCCGCCGGCCTGGCCAAGATCGACGGCGTCACTGACGTTCGCGCTTTCGGCCTCCTGATCGGCTTTGACCTAGCTGAGCCCGTGGCTGCTGGCGTTGTCAGTGCAGCCTTGGATGCAGGCTTCATTGTCAACGCTCCCCGTCCCAACACCATCCGCCTCGCGCCGCCGCTGAACTTGACGGCCGCACAAGCCCAATCCTTCCTGGCAGCACTGCCTGCGTTGATAGCTGCAGCGACGGCTGCAGCAAGTGCAGCAGCAACCAGCGCCCCCGCAACCACTAAGGAAAAGAGCCTCTGATGACCCGCCACTTTCTCGTTGATACTGATCTGAGCCCCGCCGAGCAGGCGCAGGTGCTGGAGCTTGCCGTGCAGCTGAAGAAGCAGCCCTATTCCAAGAGCACCTTCGCCGGTGATGGCCAGGGCGCCCAAACGGTAGCAGTCATTTTTGATAAGACCTCCACGCGTACCCGTGTCTCCTTCGCCGCCGGAGTTGCTGCCTTGGGCGGGAATCCGTTGATTATTAATCCTGGAGAAGCGCAGATCGGCCACAAGGAATCCGTGGCCGACACCGCCAAGGTCTTGGAGCGGATGGTTTCCACCATTGTGTGGCGTACCTTCGCTCAAGCCGGTCTGGAGGAAATGGCCGCCAACTCCAAGGTCCCCGTCATTAACGCACTCTCGGATGACTACCACCCCTGCCAGCTGCTAGCGGATCTGCTCACCATTAAGGAGCACAAGGGTGAGCTGGCTGGATTGACCATGACCTACATGGGGGATTCGGCTAACAATATGGCCAACTCCTACCTGCTGGCCGGGGTCACCGCCGGTATGCACGTGCGTATCACCGGACCTGCCGGGTACTTGCCAGCGGACGACGTCGTTGCTGCCGCCCAGGAACGCGCGAACCTCACGGGCGGCTCCGTGCTGATCACCACCGACGTTGCGCAGGCCGTGGCCGGGGCAGACGTGCTGGTCACCGATACCTGGGTGTCCATGGGCCAGGAAGAGGAGAAGGCTGCCCGCATGGAGCTATTCACGGAGTACGCGCTCGACGACGACGCGCTCGCTCAGGCCGCTCCCGACGCAATTGTGCTGCATTGCTTGCCGGCCTACCGCGGCTATGAAATTTCGGCCTCTGTTATTGATGGTCCGCAGTCCGTTGTATGGGATGAAGCCGAGAACCGGCTGCACGCCCAGAAGGCGCTGATGGTTTGGCTGGTGGAGCAGAGCGCTGCTGAAGCCGCTGCCGCGGCTGGGACAGCTGCTGGCGCCGATGCTGCCGCGGGGACCGGCATTTAGTCATGAGTAAGCACTCCATTCCGGCGGGAATGCCCGCCACCAAGACGGCCCGGCAAGCACGGGTCGCGGCGCTTTTGACCAGCCGCGCCGTCCGCTCTCAAGCGGAGCTGGCTACGCTGTTAGCTGCCGACGGGTTGGTGGTTGGCCAGGCGACGTTGTCACGGGACTTGGTGGAATTGCGGGCAGTACGAGTGCGCGGCAATGACGGTGGGTTGATTTACGCCTTGCCCAAAGAGGGTGGGGATCGCAGTGTTCACGCGGCCGCCTCACAAGAGTTGCTAGACACCCGCCTGATCCGCCTCTGCGGAGAATTGTTGGTCACAGCCGAAGGCTCGGCCAACATCGCCGTGCTCCGCACACCACCGGGGGCAGCAAACTTCTTGGCACTGGCCATTGACCACTCTGTCATGCCAGCCATACTAGGCACCATTGCCGGGGATGACACTGTGATGGTCATCAGCCGGGATGCGCAGGGTGGGGCCGACGTGGCCGAGCGCTTCTTGCAATTTGCTGCTGAATCAAGCGCTGGGGCGTAGCCTGAGCTGGTAGCTGAGGTGTCCGACGTCGTACTTTTCGGGCCTGATGAATATCTTTTAGCAAGAATGCATAATCATGCATTATGCTTGAGAGCAACGTGAAAAATACTCTGCACGAGT
This sequence comes from Arthrobacter sp. Sr24, assembly GCF_054511175.1. NCBI lineage: Bacteria > Bacillati > Actinomycetota > Actinomycetes > Micrococcales > Micrococcaceae > Arthrobacter > Arthrobacter sp. Sr24. Next base: position 80,367 of record NZ_JBTNDB010000014.1, read on the forward strand.
ATTGACAATAGGGAGAGAAACAAGTGACTGAACGCATTGTATTGGCCTACTCCGGTGGCCTTGACACCTCGGTTGCCATTGGCTGGATCGGCGAAGCAACCGGCGCGGAAGTTATTGCCGTGGCCGTTGACGTAGGACAGGGTGGAGAGTCCTTGGAGGACATCCGCCAGCGCGCATTGGGTTGCGGCGCTGTTGAAGCATACGTTGCCGATGCTCGTGACGAATTCGCCAACGAATACGCCATGCCGACCCTGAAGGCCAACGCCCTGTATCAGGGTCACTACCCCTTGGTTTCGGCTATCTCCCGCCCCGTCATCGTCAAGCACCTGGTGAAGGCTGCCCGCGAATTCGGCGCCACCACCGTAGCTCACGGTTGCACCGGTAAGGGTAACGACCAGGTCCGCTTCGAAGTGGGCATCCAGACCCTGGGCCCGGATCTGAAGTGCATTGCACCGGTTCGTGACCTGGCTCTGACCCGCGACAAGGCCATCGTTTACGCTGAGTCCCACAACCTGCCGATCGAGACCACCAAGAAGAACCCGTACTCGATCGACCAGAACGTTTGGGGCCGGGCCGTAGAAACCGGCTACCTCGAAGACATCTGGAACGCTCCCACCAAGGACATCTACGACTACACCGCCACCCCGGAATTCCCGCCGGCACCGGATGAGGTCATCATCTCCTTCCGCCAGGGTGTCCCCGTTGCCATTGACGGTGTTAAGGTCTCCCCGCTGCAGGCCATTCAGGAACTGAACCGCCGTGCAGGCGCCCAGGGCGTTGGCCGCATCGACGTCGTGGAAGACCGCCTTGTCGGTATCAAGAGCCGCGAAATCTATGAAGCACCGGGCGCTATGGCCCTGATGACCGCGCACAAGCACCTCGAAGACATCACGATCGAGCGCGAGCAGGCACGCTTCAAGGCAACTATTAGCCAGCGCTGGGCCGAGCTGGTCTATGACGGCCAGTGGTTCTCCCCGCTGAAGCGCTCACTGGATGCCTTCATCGAAGACACCCAGCAGCACGTCAACGGTGACATCCGCATGACCCTGCACGGTGGTCAGGCCATCGTCAACGGTCGCCGTTCAGACACCTCCTTGTACGACTTCGATCTGGCCACCTACGACACCGGTGACACCTTCGATCAGTCACAGGCCAAGGGCTTCATCGAGCTGTGGGGCATGTCCTCCAAGGTTGCTTCACAGCGCGACCAGCGCGTAGCAGGCCTCTAAGCATGTCGGGCGTTGAACACGGAACCAACGAGGGTGCACTGTGGGGTGGCCGTTTTCAGGGCGGCCCCGCAGATGCCCTCGCGGCACTGAGCAAGTCAACGCATTTTGACTGGCGCCTGGCACTGTATGACATTGCCGGTTCCAAGGCGCACGCCCGTGTGTTGAACACGGCGGGCCTCTTGGATGCTGCCGAGCTCGAAGGCATGTTGGCTGCACTGGACCAGCTTGAAGCTGATGTGAAGTCCGGCGCCTACGGCCCGTCAGAGTCCGATGAGGACGTGCACGGTTCACTGGAACGCGGCTTGATTGAACGTGCGGGAACGGCTTTGGGCGGCAAGCTCCGTGCTGGCCGTTCACGCAATGATCAGGTTGCCACGCTGGGACGCATGTACCTGCGCGAGCATGCCCGGATCATTGCTGCCGGAGTGCTCTCTGTCATTGATGCTCTGGTGGATCAGGCAAAGGCGCACCACGGTGTGGCCATGCCAGGGCGTACTCATTTGCAGCATGCTCAGCCGATTCTGCTCAGCCACCACTTGCTGGCTCACGCGTGGGCGTTGCTGCGTGATGTGCAGCGTTTGGTTGACTGGGACAAGCGTGCAGCGGTTTCACCCTACGGTTCAGGCGCGCTTGCCGGTTCTTCCTTAGGGCTGGATCCCAATGCTGTTGCTGCGGATCTGGGTTTTGACTCTGCTGTCTGGAACTCCATCGACGGCACCGCATCACGCGACGTCTTTGCTGAGTTCGCATGGGTTGCTGCGATGATCGGTGTTGACCTCTCCCGCGTTTCCGAGGAAGTCATCTTGTGGGCCACCAAGGAGTTCTCCTTTGTGACCTTGCATGATTCTTACTCCACGGGATCCTCGATCATGCCGCAGAAGAAGAACCCCGATGTTGCTGAGTTGGCTCGCGGCAAGGCCGGGCGTCTGATTGGCGATCTGACCGGGCTGTTGGCCACGCTCAAGGGATTGCCGTTGGCGTACAACCGGGATTTGCAGGAGGACAAGGAGCCCGTCTTTGACGCGGCTGACACCCTTGAACTGCTGCTGCCTGCGGTTTCTGGCATGATGGCGACTCTGGTTTTCAACACCGAGCGCATGGAAGCACTGGCTCCGCAAGGCTTCGCACTCGCTACCGACATTGCCGAGTGGCTGGTACGTCAGGGTGTGCCGTTCCGTGATGCTCACGAGCTTTCCGGTGCGGCCGTCAAGGTTGCCGAAAGCCGCGGGGTGGAACTGTGGGATCTGACCGATGCGGAATACGCGAGCATTTCTGAGCACCTCACGCCCGAGGTTCGTACGGTTCTAAGCACGCAGGGCTCGCTGAAAAGCCGCAACGCGCAGGGTGGCACCGCGCCATCGGCGGTGCTGGCGCAGCTGGCGGCACTCGAGGGGCAGCTGGGCGAGGTCCGCACCTTCCTGGTCTGACCGGCGTCGTACTTCTAGAGCGTCAAAAAATGCCCGCATCCATCAAGGATGCGGGCATTTCTGCGTCTGAACCCTAACGGGACGCGGATCACGCTATCGCATCCCGGCCTCCCACTTCTCGCGAGCTCGCAGCGGGTCCCTCGGCCGCTATCGCATCCCGGCCTCCCACTTCTCGCGAGCTCGCAGCGGGTCCCTCGGCCGCTATGCTGGGATGCATGACTGATATTTCTAACGCACAGCTGATGGATCGACTCAAGGCTGCGGCGGATATTGTGAGCGGGAAATTGGGGGCCGTCACGGACGCTGAGGTTCTGGTGCCCACTGATCTTCCCGGCTGGACCCGAGGGCACGTGCTGGCGCATATTGCCCATGTTTCAAACGCTGTGTCCCGGCAGGTGGAGTTTGCGCTGCGCGGAGAGCTTGTCGATTTTTACGACGGCGGCCAAGGCGGGCGGACACAGTCGATCGAGATGAACGCTGGGCACACTGCGGCCGAGCACCGCGAGTACATTTCGGCTGCTTTCACGCGTGCATTGGCCGTTCTTGATGGGCTGGACGAGTCGCAATGGACGTTGCCGGTCAGCTACCGCAGCGGTGACGTGCGCGGGGTGGCGCTGGCGTACTGGCGTGAACTGGTCATCCACTTGGCTGATCTGCAGCTGGGACGCGGGCCCGAGACCTGGTCTAAGGAGTTCTGCCTGTACTTGATCGAATTCCTGACCGCCCGTGTACCGCAAGATCTCACATTGAAGCTGTTGCCGTTGGCGCTGCCGGCCATGACTGTTGGGTCTGGCGAGAACACTGTCTCTGTGCAAGGCATGCTGACGGATATTGCGGCGTGGCTGTCCGGACGCACACCCACCATGGGTAGCCTGCGTGCCGAGGCCGCCGCCGATTCTGTGGAATTGCCAAAGCTGTTGCCTTGGCCATCGGCGTTCGCAGCGAAGTAATTTTTAGGCTCAATCCCATCGCGGGCGCCGGTACTGCCGGCGCCTATGGTGTGCCCAGACGGACTTTAGAGGTTCTGGCTGCGCTTTTCTGCGATGGTGAGCTCGCCTGATCCCCAATGGGTGGTGGGAACCTCGGTCACAATGACTTTGATGGAGTCGATCGGGGCCTGGAGCGAGCTGGAAACTGTTTGCGCCACGTCGTGAATGAGGTTGCGGATCTGTTCGGGCTTGCGGCCTTCGAGCATGGAAATCTGGATGATGGGCATGGTGTTATTTCTTTCTGTGGAGGAGTTGCATGTCGACGGCGATCTTTCGGTTGGGTGCGCGGTAACAGCGGGATGACGTGGCGAGCGGAGCTGGAACCTGTTCAGCAGATGGGATGTTTCCGCTGTTGGGTCTCGGACTAGGGATAGTCTACGTCCCGGTTCAGGCGTTGGATCGTGACGTCCGGCAGCGCGATTCTGGTTTCCGGCCACCGCTTGGAGGGCATCGGTGAGGCCCCGTTCGCCGCGGGCCCAGGCCCGACTCGCAGCGCCGACACTCAGGGTCGGGAAGGCTTTTCGCCGGAAACTCGCCACAGGTGCAAGGTGGCGTAGGAACGCCAAGGTTGCAGTGATTCGGCCATGCGGCTCAGCTCAGGGGCCTTGATGCTCCGCGCCTCAGGGAGAGAGTCACCGCGCAGTAATCCATAGCCATTGCGGACAGCGGCGTCACCGGGCAGAAAAATATCGCTGCTACCTAACACACGCATGCCCACATACCCCACAGTCCACGGACCAATGCCCGGGATAGGCAGGAGCTTGTGCGCGAGCGAATCGAGGGAGTCGCTTTGACTGATCCCTAAGGAGCCATCGGCCAGCATGGCCGCGACGGCAACAACCGAATCGATCCGACGCTGCGGCCCACGCAGAATCAAGCTGCCGCCAGCTGCAATTTCTGCAGGTCGAGGAAAGAGGTGCGTCAGCGATCCGTGGGGGAGCCGGCTCGGGGTGGACAACACCAGAAGTTGGGTCAGTGCCGTCCTAGCAGCGGCCACCGTAATTTGCTGGCCCACCATGGCTCGGATCAGGATTTCTGCAGGATCAACACACCCTGGAAGCCTGATCCCCGGCAACGCAGCTACACGCGGCGCGAATAGCGGGTTGCTCGCCAATAATAAATCTGCCTCACCAGGATTGTGGTCAAGATTGAACAAGTGCCGCACCAGTAACAGCAGCTGGGCGAGATCGGCAGGGTCTTCGATCTGGTGCTCCAACCAGAGGGCATCCCCATCCCAGCTGACATGAAACCAGCCGTGGCCGCCCGAAAGCGCCACGGTGCGGGCATAACTTGTGCCGCTGGCTTCCTCAACGCCGGCAACAGCACGCGCGGCCAAGAACTCGAAGATTCCAGGCTCAAACGGTTCGATGAAGTCCAAGGCAAGGGGCATAGAGGCATTCTTCCATGCCCATACCGGGTCGAAGGACGAGCACGGTAAAGCGAGCACGGCAAAGCGAGAAGCCCCAAATCACCTCCTGCTAAGTTGGGAAGATGAACGCGCCCACTAACATCTTTGAGCTGCTGGAGAACCCTGCCCCTGAGGTGGCGCCTTACTTACTGGGCGCCTTGGTGAGGCATGAGAGTCCCGAAGGTCCCGTCGTCGTACGTTTGACCGAGGTGGAAGCCTACTTGGGGCCGCGATTGTCAGAGAGCCCGGATCCGGGATCGCACAGCTACGGGGGCCGGACCGAGCGCAATGGCGTCATGTTTGGTCCGCCGGGGCACCTCTATGTGTACTTCAGCTACGGGATGCATTTCAGTGCGAACCTGGTATGCCGCCCGGAAGGACTCTCCTCAGGGTGCTTGATGCGCGCCGGGGAGATTGTGGAAGGACTGGAGCTCGCGCGTTCGCGCCGGCCCACCGCCAAGCACGACGGCGAGCTGGCGCAAGGTCCTGCGCGACTAGCCAAAGCCATGGGTTTCAACGGACAGCACAATGGACTCTTTGCTCTCGCCGGGGCCGTCACCGTCACACTGCCCACGGCGCTGGCCAACAACGTCAAGTCAGGACCGCGGGTGGGCATCAGTGGACCCGGAGGAACGCCGGCGTACCCGTGGCGGTTCTGGCTGGAGGGCGAACCCACCGTATCTAAGTTCAGGCCGGGAGTGGTGCGTGCTCCGCGTCGGCCCGGGTCAGCTGCTCCGAGAATTCGATAAGCTCCGCTACCTCTGGCTGCAGATCTGCCGGGGTCAAGCGCTGGACCAGTCCAGAGCGCGATTGCGGCCATTCATGCGACAGCAGCGAGTAGACGCTGCTGTCAACACGCAAGCCGTCGTGACCGCGGCGGTAGCTGCGCATCACACCTTCCAAGGTGGCGCCGAGCTTGAGGATGGCTGCAGCGCTGCGGGTATTGCGGACATCGCAGCGCAGGGTCACTCGTTGCACCGCAAGGACCTCAAAGGCGAAGGTCAGGAGTGCCAGTTTTGAGGAGGCGTTGACGTTGCGGCCCCAATAGTTGCGGCCAAAAAATGTCATGCCGAGCTCTACCCGTGACTGCTCCGGCACGTAGTCGTACAAGCTGGTGGTCCCGGCGACTGTGCCGGTCTCTTCATCTATAACAGCGAAGGCAATGACGGAGGGATCGGCGATCCGGGCCGCCAAAAGTCGTTCCAAGGCACGCTTGGAGGTAGGCCTTTCGGAGGCCATTCCCGACCACATGTCTACATCGATGTAGGGGAACAAATCTGCCGCGTGACGACGCCTGAGCGGCACAAGCCGGACGCCATGTCCGGGAAGTGAAATGTTGTGTTGCACGGGAATATATAAGCACCTTTTTGACCATGCGAAAAGCCCACTCGCAAGAGCCTGTACGGTTGAAGGGTGAACGAGACATTAAGTGCCCCTGAAGTACCCCATTCCAGCCTCTCCGCAACCGCTAATATTCCGCATGTTTCCGCGGTTATCGAGCAGTTGTGTGCCACGGTTCCGAACTACCCGTCGCCGGGTATTGTTTTCAAAGATTTAACCCCAGTATTTGCTGATGGGCCCGCCCTGAAACAGGTGGTCGATGCGATAGTTACCTCCTTCGCCGGGAAGTTCGACGCCGTTGCCGGAGTTGAGGCGCGCGGCTTCCTCTTGGCTGCGGCTGCTGCCTACGCCACAGGTACTGGTGTGATCACCATTCGCAAGGCCGGAAAATTGCCCCGCGAGGTGTACTCCGAGAACTATGCCCTGGAGTATGGCCAGGCCACCTTGGAACTGCACCAAGACGACGTACCAGTTGGCACACGTGTATTAATTCTCGATGACGTCCTCGCCACGGGTGGAACACTTGGTGCCGCAGCAGCACTGTTGGAGCGCACCGGAGCCGTGGTGGCCGGCGTCGGAGTTGTCCTTGAAATTGACGCTCTGCCTGGCCGGGAAAATCTGGCTGCCTACGACGTGGTGTCACTGCTCCACGTTTGAGCCTGAAGCATCAGGATCAAACGTGGGGCTGGAAATGCCCGCCCCGCAAGCGGGATAGACTAGACGGTCCGCCTTTTGGCGAGATGCCTTAAATTTCAGGAGCCTTGCATGTATGACGACGAGTTGGTCCACGAACGCGGCTATGTTGACGGCCTATACGGACGCTTAGATGAACTCCGCGCCGAAAAGGTTGAACAGCTCGCTGAGGTTCGGCGGACCAAATCCATGGGCACGCACCAAAACCGCTCAGAACGTGACGCCTTTGCCGCCCTCTATGAGAACCGTCTGGCGCAACTGAACGCAGTTGATGACAGGCTGGTGTTTGGCCGGCTCGATCTCGACGACGGCCAGGCCCGCTACATTGGCCGGATTGGACTGCTTTCCGAGGACCTGCGCCAGCTGCTCATCGATTGGCGTGCGCCCGAGGCGGGCACGTTCTATCAGGCCACAGCCTTTGAGCGTATGGGCGTGCGCCGTCGTCGTCATTTGCTGTTGAAGGGGCGCAACGTCAAGGCCATTGAGGACGATGTCCTGGACCACACCATGGTGGTGCATGGCGAACATGTCCAGGGTGAAGGTGCCTTGCTGGCGGCACTGAATTCCAAACGTACCGGCCGCATGAACGATATTGTCGGCACCATTCAGGCCGAACAGGACCGGATTATCCGCTCACCTCTTAGCGGTGCGCTGGTGGTTCAGGGTGGGCCAGGAACGGGAAAAACCGCCGTTGCACTGCACCGTGCCGCGTATCTTCTCTACACCCACCGCGAACGCCTGCAGTCCTCCGGTGTGCTGTTGGTGGGCCCCTCCAACGCCTTTATGAAATACATTGAGCGCGTGTTGCCTTCCCTGGGCGAGACCGGTGTGGTCATGTCCAGTGTGGGGAACTTGTTCCCAGGCGTGCATGCTATGGCTCCAGAATCCACCGAAACGGCTGAACTCAAGGGCCGGCTGGATATGGCCCGCGTGGTGGCCAATGCGGTGGCAAACCGGCAGCGTATCCCTCAAGGAGATGTCAGGCTCGACGTCGAAGGGACCCGTTTGGTTCTTACCGTTCGCCAGGTGCGCCGCGCCAGGGAGCGGGCACAGGCCACCGGTCTGCCGCACAACGAGGCCCGAGTTGGCTTCGTTAAAACTCTGCTGCGTGAACTCACCGAGCAGTTGCGCGAACATATTGAATCGGCTGGTGCCGGCAACAACGCCGACAGGTCCTACCTCGCCGAGGATGTCCGTTCCTCGCGCGATGTGCGTGTCATGCTCAACCTGTGCTGGATGCCCATGACGGCTCAGCAGCTGATTGATGACATGTTCAGCAAACCAGAAATACTGCGGGCCGTAACACCCAATCTCAGTGACGCCGATCGCAGCTTACTGTTGCGCAGCCCCGGCTCGCCGTGGAGCGAATCCGATGTGCCGCTTTTGGATGAAGCAGCCGAGCTCCTGGGCGAGATGGACGCTACGGGTGGCCGCGCCCAGGCCAACGCCGAATCTCAGCGTAAACGGGATCTGGTCAATGCGGAGAAGGCTATCTCCAACGTCAATCAGCTATTGGAGGATTCCGGCGTTGATGGCATGTTGACGGCCGAGCAATTGGCGGACTTCAACGAGGTCCAGGCCGCATCTCAGACCAGCGCAGAGCGCGCCCTGACTGACCGCAATTGGGCCTACGGGCACGTGGTGATTGATGAGGCACAGGAACTCTCACCCATGCAGTGGCGCGTGCTGATCCGCCGTTGCCCGGTGAAATCCTTCACTATTGTGGGCGATATAGCCCAGACCAGTTCCGCCTCAGGCGCCACGTCGTGGCAGCAGGCGCTCACCCCGTTCCTGGGGGAGCGGTGGAACGTTGAGGAACTCACGGTCAACTACCGCACGCCGATGCAAATTGCTGAGGCGGCCGTTCGGATGGCCAATGCTGCCGGTCAGGTTGTTTCTGCTCCCAAGGCAGTGCGCGACGGCGAATGGGAACCTCTTGTTGACTACGTCAGCGCTGGGGAGGTGGTGGCCCAGGTAGTCGCCGCCATGCCGGAGGAGACTGCCGCTGTGGGCGGGGGTCTGGTAGCTGTTATAGCCCCGCCATCCATGGTGGCCGAAACTACGGCTGCCCTGCGAGCTGTCTATGGTTCACGGATCGGTCATGGGGCAGGTTCATTGGAGCAAGACATCGTGGTGATTGACCCCCACGAGGCGAAGGGCTTGGAGTTCGACGGCGTGGTCATCGTTGAACCAGCAGCACTTCTGGCAGGCGCCAACGGGCGCGTGGGCGACTTATACGTAGCCATGACCCGGCCTACTCAACGACTGCGGCTGATCACCTCGGAACCGCTTCCGGCGGGAATCGAAAAGTAAGAGTCGCTGTCACTTTCGGCTGTGGTCGTCTCAGCGACGGCCACAGCGGAAAGTTCCTCGGGGCACAAGAGGGGCTCAATGGCACACAAACGCCGCGGTGCTGGTAATTTTGTGGTGTGTCTTTGCAAACTGAACTCCGCGCCCCCGAGAACGATCCCAGCTTCGCCAATGTTTGGCAGGAGCTTAAGTGGAGAGGTCTGGTCCAGGTCTCCACCGATGAAGCAGCTCTTGAAGAACTGCTCGCCGGCGAACCAATCACGTACTATTGCGGCTTCGACCCCACCGCCCCCAGCCTTCACCTAGGCAACTTGGTCCAACTCCTGACTATGCGCCGTATGCAGCTCGCCGGCCATAAGCCGCTGGGCTTGGTAGGCGGCTCCACCGGTTTGGTGGGGGACCCGCGGCCCACGGCCGAGCGCACCATGAACTCCAAGGAAACAGTCACCGAGTGGGTTGGCTACTTGCAGGGTCAGGTTCAGCGCTTTCTGTCCTTCGAGGGCGAGAACGCCGCCCGCATGGTGAACAACCTTGACTGGACTGAACCCATGTCCGTCTTGGACTTCCTGCGCGATGTGGGCAAATACTTCCGCGTCGGCACCATGATCAAGAAGGACATTGTTGCCTCACGCTTGAACTCGGACGAGGGCATCAGCTACGCCGAATTCAGCTACCAAATTCTGCAGGGCATGGATTACCTGGAGCTGTTCCGCCAGTACGGTTGCGTACTGCAGCAGGGTGGTTCCGATCAGTGGGGCAACCTGACCAGCGGAACAGACTTGATCCGCAAGGTTGAAGGCGCCGCTGTGCACGCACTGGGAACCCCGTTGATCACCAACTCCGACGGCACCAAGTTCGGCAAGAGCGAAGGCAACGCCATCTGGCTTGATCCTTCCATGTGCAGCCCCTTTGATATGTACCAGTTCTGGCTCAACACCGCCGATGCTGATGTGGTGGATCGCCTGAAGGTGTTCACCTTCTTGTCCCGTGAAGAGATTGTAGCCATTGGGACTTCAGTGGCTGAGAAGCCACAGGCACGTGAAGGCCAGCGTACGCTCGCCTTCCAGGTGACCTCCCTGGTGCACGGTGTCGATGCCACGTTGAAGGTCATCGCCGCCTCAGCTGCACTATTTGGTCAAGGTGACTTGGCTGAACTGGATATGGCAACACTGGAATCAGCCACGCGAGAGCTGCCGCGCTCCAGTGCACCCGCCGCCGGCATGAGCATTGTTGAGCTGTTGGTTGCTTCAGGATTATCCAAAACTAATTCGGAAGCTCGGCGCACAGTGGGGGAGGGCGGTGCCTACGTGAACAACCACAAGGTCTCCGATCTCGACGCCGTTCTTGGCGCTGCTGACGGGCTACACGGGAAGTATTTGTTGGTTCGCCGCGGTAAGCGCACTCTGGCCATGGTTGAACTGAACGGCTAGCGGCTATGAAGGCCGCTAATGGTTGAGACCAGTGGTTGCCTGGATTGAGACGAGAAGCCCGCCCCCGACTTGCTTGGGGGTGGGCTTCGGTGTATTGTTCTATCTGTTGCTTGCACAAGGTTGAGCCGCTTCGAAAGAAGCACCGACTCCCAATTTGCAAGTGACCAAATCGAGTAAATCAACCTCGAATATCTAGCTCTTATTGAGATGGAAATTTGAATTGAGATACTGATTTGAGTATTTCATGGAGTGACCAGCCGCACATGCTGCGGAGTGGACAAAATGAATACAAATGAAATAAAGTATATATATCGCGTCGATGAAAACTAATGATGAGTTATTGAATTAGTTATTACTCGAATGTAGTTGTTGTTTGAGAACTCAATAGTGTGCCAAGTTTTATTGATACCAATTTATTTATATTGAATTGGTTATTTGGTTGTGTGTTGCCGCCCCTGTGGTGATGCATGATCGTT